>NZ_LWGG01001231.1:0-1330 GCF_001635365.1 Oleiphilus sp. HI0128
GCAATTCAGCGTCTCAAAGAGGCCCGCTTTGGTGGGCCGCTCATCACCGGAATCATCATAAGCACTCAGATGAAGAGTCAGACTTACACTCTCCCATTGCTCATGGTTTTTGGTGGAGTCACGTCGGATGGTTCATGAGCGATGAAGGGTTTAAAACCGATTACAGTGTCATAAAAGACCTAGCGAAGTTCCCTGAACTCCGCTTTCTAAATCGCTTTGATAGCCTAGTGCCCGTTCTCTTCGCAATCGGCATGTACATGCTGGGTGAATACTTGGCTTATGCTTTACCAAACTCAGGCGTTAATGGTTTACAAATTCTGGTTTGGGGCTTCTTTATCTCTACAGTATTTTTGTTTCACGCCACCTTCACCATTAACTCTCTTGGTCACGTATGGGGATCAAGGCGCTTTGAGACAAAAGACCAAAGTCGGAATAATGCTTTCCTTGCACTGCTTACCCTGGGAGAAGGCTGGCACAACAATCATCACCGCTTTGCCGTCTCTGCAAGGCAGGGTTTCTACTGGTGGGAGATTGATATTTCTTACTTGATACTGCGTCTATTGAGCTTTTTTAGAATTATTTCTGATCTGAACCCTGTGCCTTCTCGTATCCTAGAAGAAGGTAGACAAAAACGTTCAAGCATAAACGTTCATACTTAAAAAGGCACAATCATCATGTCAGTCGTCGTTATAAAGTCAGAAACACCCGCTAATGTTGTAGAGCGATTCAAGCACCTCTTCCACACGCTCGATGCGAATAACTGCGATAGTGGAATCATTGAAGCAGTCTACGAACCAGACGTATTATTCGAAGATAGCTTTCATCGGATAGAAGGCGTAGCTAACTTTCAAGGGTACTGCGCGTCACTGTATCAGAACTTACTTTCCTGCCAGTTCACCTTCCATGACCAGTGGGTTACAGACAATGATGCCATGTTAAATTGGACCATGAAATATGCTCACCCGAAGCTAAATAAAGGCAGAATAATCACGATTGAAGGGGCAAGCCTAATACGTTTCAACGACAAAGTGCACTACCACAGAGACTACTTTGATGGCGGGCAATTGCTCTATGAGCACATACCGGTCATGGGGAAACTTATCCAAACTCTAAAATATTTTATGAAGTAGCAGGAGCCGACAATGCTGAATGATATTGAACGTATTTGGGTAATTGGTGCTAGCACCGGGATTGGAAAAGCGCTCGTCACCGCCTTGGCGAAGTTTGATAAATCAATCATAGCAAGCGCTCGCTCAGAAGATAAACTAGACGCGTTGTGCGGACAGACACCATCAAAGTGCGAGCCACAAACGCTAGATATCACCAATGA
>NZ_LWGG01001232.1:0-1149 GCF_001635365.1 Oleiphilus sp. HI0128
GTACGGCCTTCAATCTTCAGGGACTCAACACCTATATCCATCAGGCGCTTACATGCTGAACAGCTCGTAGGTCTTTGGAGTTCATGATGTAGGTGCCGTGCTCATCTTCATAAGCAGGCATGTACTCACCAGGTCTGCCTTTTTCCTGTAGTAGGTATAAAGGGGAAACTTTTTCTAGGACGTCAGAACTTTCCGAAAGTGAAAGTGTTTGAACATTAGGGTCGTAGGTTTCAACTGCTTGGCTTGGAACAATTTCTCCGCCATCAGTCTGTTCTGCTTCGTGAGTCTGGTACTTCCAGCGACAGGAATTTGTGCAAGCGCCCTGGTTTGAGTCTCTATGGGTCATATAACCGGACAATAAACAACGGCCAGAGTAGGCAATACACAAAGCACCGTGAACGAAAACTTCAATTTCCATTTCAGGAACGCGTTGTTTAATTTCCGCAATTTCATCCAAGGATAGTTCCCGCGAAAGAATGACGCGTGTCAGGCCCTGTTGTTGCCAGAATTTCACTGTTGCCCAATTTACCGCGTTTGCTTGAACTGAAAGGTGAACAGGCACATCAGGCCATTTTTCTCGCACCATCATGATAATGCCGGGGTCAGACATAATCAGCGCATCTGGCTTCATAGCAATGACTTGCTCCATGTCGCGAAGGTAACTTTTTACCTTGTCATTGTGCGGGCTAATGTTCGATGCGATATAGAACTGTTTGCCAAGCTCGTGTGCGCGAGCAACGCCCTTGGCAAGATTTTCAATATGGTTAAACTCGTTTTCTCTGACGCGCAAACTGTACCGTGGTTGGCCAGCATAAACTGCATCTGCGCCATAGGCGAAGGCGTACTCCATATTCTGGAGCGAGCCTGCGGGAGATAATAATTCAGGTTTTTTCATGTGTTCCGATTCGAAATTAAGGCTATTCTTTCTGCGAAATGGCGGATCNTACCTGTAATTGCTCGAACCAGTCCAGGAATTTCCCAACATTTTCACCTTTGAATATTCGGCCGTGCTGGGGAAGAAGCATGTCGATCTCTAATTTTCTGACGCGGTTGATCCAGTCATTTTTGGCTGCATTGGAAGGCATCCAGCGTTGATGGAACATTTTCATTTTCGGGATATGTGCATCAAAATCATCGACGAACATTGGG
>NZ_LWGG01001233.1:0-714 GCF_001635365.1 Oleiphilus sp. HI0128
GAACGTCGCCAAAAGCCTTGAATGCCTGTCTGGTGACTTTCGATCTCAGTACTGGGTGCGATACCGTATTCCCATTCATGATTACTGAAGTAACTCGCTAAGGGGCCTTCATGTTCAGCAGGAAGAATGATGCGTTCAATATGGCCTTCTGGTGCGCGATAACTTAAGCGAATATGATCACTATAATCGAGCCGAAGGTGGTTGCGGCGATAACTGACTAGTTCGTCAGTGACGGCGATAGCTGCGTAAAGGTAATGCTGGGTTTGAGCCAGTTGTAAGGTAAAAGCCGCTTCAGGAGAATCTGTCGTATTGGTTTGTCTATAGCGCTTATCATAGGCAAGGCGAGATGATTCAACCAGCTTTTCTGGCCAATCACTTAGCTCGCCATCCAGTCGCAATGATGTCTGTAAAACCGGTGCTGCCAAGGCGTGCTTATGGAGCTCACTGCTTTCGTTCGCTGCAAGCAGGGTGGGAATATCTTTTTGAGTGGCGAGTAAATTGGTAGCGATGGCTTTGGCTTCAATCTCTTGAATATGGGCCTGAGTACTCAAACTTGCTTCTTTGATCTGTTGCCAATAATTATAAGCAACGAGTGGAATGGCTAACATAGCCAAACTGAGCACCGCGACTTGAGCTTTTATTCCGAAGCCAGGCATTAGCTTTGTTCCCAGCGATAGCCGAAGCCCGGTTTGTTGCGAATATGCTTAAACTCAA
>NZ_LWGG01001234.1:0-865 GCF_001635365.1 Oleiphilus sp. HI0128
CTTTTTAAGAATATCTGGCAACCAGGCGCGCACTTCTTTAACGATATTTTCAATAGCGACTAAACGCTCTTCAAACAGAGGCTCTAGCTGAGTGCCTTCACGTTGACGGTTTTCCAATAATATTTTTAAGCAGGCCTCAAAGGACTCATTGGCTTGTGCCAACAGTTGCTGGCGGTCACCTGACTCATTATCAATCACGCCAGGCCATTGAAGCACCGAGATCGCATCAACCGGTGCGACGTCATCAAATAACTCATTTACCGAACGGCAGGCTTCACTTAACTGAGCGAGCACTTCAGCATTCACCTTCAAGCCATCAGCTTTACGGTTACTGGGCTGCCACTTTAAGGAACAGTCTAGCTTGCCCCGAGATAAGTACTTACGCATCAAGGATCTGAGTTTAGGTTCCGCTTCACGAAACATATCCGGTATTTTTAAGTGAGGCTCGAGATAACGATGATTGACCGTTCTTAGCTCCCACGTTAATACACCTTGTTCACTTTCAAGTTCTAAACGTGCAAATCCTGTCATGCTTTTCAGCATTGGTACTTCCCCACTTAGCTCAGTTACGTATGTTCAAATTGATTTACGAATTCTACTCGCTAGGCACTTAGAAACCCACCTTTAAAGTGATAAACTTGCCGGCAAATTTTCCCGGTACCCCTTTATTTAATTCCCCAATAGGAAGAACTTTATGAGACCAAGCGAACGCCAACCAGATCAAGCACGCGAGATTAAAATCACCCGAAACTACACAAAACATGCTGAAGGCTCTGTCCTGGTTGAGTTTGGCGACACCAAAGTTATCTGTACTGCCTCAATAGACGAAAAGGTACCCCGCTTCCTAAAAGGTGAAGGACAAGGT
>NZ_LWGG01001235.1:0-1480 GCF_001635365.1 Oleiphilus sp. HI0128
TTTATCGACTGATGATGAGCCGGATATCTGGCTCAAGTCTTTATCCGACGAAATAGAGTTGTGGGTCGACTTGGGCTTACCTGATTTAAAACGTATCCGTAAAGCTTCAGGTCGCTCAGATAAAGTTGTTGTATTGGCTTATGGCGGACATAAGGTTGCCCCGTGGTTCGACGCGTTAGCAAAGGATTTGAAGCGTATAGCTAATTTGTCTGTCTTGCGTGCAGAGATGGCTGATATCGAGCCACTGCTTGCGCATGTCGAAAGAACGATGGAGCTCGTTGTGTTGATTCAGGATGGAAGTTTGAATGTAAGCTTGGGGGAGAGTGTTGTTGACTTGAATATCGAGCGGCTGCTTGGCGAGGAATAATTGTCTTTTGCGATGGACGAATATAGCTGCAATCGGTTAATCTCCGTGTATCTAATGTATTGAAACGAGGAGAAAAACATTGAGCAATACAAAAATCATTACGCCAGACTTGTGAGACGAGTACCCGGATTTAGTTCAGGTCTTGGAACCGATGATGAACAATTACGGTGCAATCGATGCCTTTGGTGGCGAAATTGTTACGGTAAAGTGTTTTGAAGATAACTCTATCGTCAAAGAACAGGTGGGTTTACCTGGCGAAGGGCGAGTGATGGTTGTTGATGGCGGTGGTTCAATGCGTAATGCCTTGTTAGGTGATATGTTGGCTGAGAAAGCAGCTGCGAACGGCTGGTCTGTTTGGTTATTTACGGCTGCATTCGTGATGTTGATGTGATCGGGCAGACGCAGCTAGGTGTTCAGGCAATGAACACTAATCCGCGTAAAACTGAAAAGCGTGGTATTGGTGATCTGAATGTTCCGGTCACCTTTGGTGGCGTAACCTTTACACCAGGTCACTACGTTTATGCCGATAATAATGGTGTTATTGTTTCGCCTGAAAAGTTGGAAATGCCAGCCTAGTAGAGACTTTAGCGAACACATAAAAAAGCCCGTGAGAAAAACGCTCACGGGCTTTTTTATGTGCTTATGAAATTGCTTCGCCTAACTCGCGATTTCTACAATTTCTGCGCCTACTTGAAAAGTATTTTCGTCGACCTGTGTGCAGCGTAGTACTTTTACGGTTGCATCCAGAGCGGGAAACGCATCGTTGCTTGAAGGAAGCGATGTCCGGCAAGTTGCTCCTGCTGTTAGTTCTTCTTCTACTTCTATTAACATGCCTGCGCCACTAAGGTCACGGCAATAACCATTTACTTTGATGTCCGAGTTATCAACGGCTAGAGTGATTTCAGTATCGACTCTCATTCTGATGAAATCGCGTTTTTCATCCCAGGTACGGCTATACAGGTTATTCATCTATTCAACACCTCTTATGGATAAATGTCTCACCTTCATTTATATGTCTAAATATGGTTGCTGTCAAAGAGCAAAACCACAAGATATTCGACTATTAGCAATTGGTAAGATTCTAGTAATAAGTTGATGCGGATGAAATTCACC
>NZ_LWGG01001236.1:0-770 GCF_001635365.1 Oleiphilus sp. HI0128
CACTCGTCTGGCAAGCTTAAGCTCTTCGCAAATTGAAGCCGAATACAGCCAGCGTCATGCCATCATATCAGAAGAGCGTTCTCGCCAAGCAGAAGTAATTCAGGACCGCATTCAGGGCTTACGCGCTGCAACTCAAAATGAATATATCAAAGGCCTATCTGCGCAAATTGAAGATAGACGCGAGCAGCTCAAAGCTTTACGCGCTGACCGTCAGAAGGAACTGGATGCACTGATTGAGGCTTCACGACAAATGACGCTCAATGCCAGCAGTGAGCTAGACACTCAACGCCGAAGCCTTCAACAACAGCTTGCCAATGAACAAGCCTATCTAAAAGAGCTTCGAGTGAAGCGAGAGAAGAAAATCGCTGATGCAGGCTTCTTCTCTGAAAACTCAGTTAAGAAAGAACAGAATGCTCTCGTCGAAACGCAAGAGAAGAAGGTTGAAGACCTACGCCTTGCACTGAATAAACTCAGTGACTCAGACAAACAAAAGACACTCCGAGCCACTTATAACCAGGATATCGAGGCCGTCAAAGATCGCTATCAGGCACGAGAAGATACGCTAAACCAAAAAATTCAGGCGCTATCACTGAAGCTCAGCAAGAGTCTAGGAGCCCGCGAAAAAGATATCGAATCGGTCATTCAAACTCATATGAAGGAATTGGCACGTGTCGAAAAGAAATTCCAAGAACAGCAAGGCGAGAATGAGCAAATACGAGAAAAGGAATTCAAACAGCTTTCTGAAAATGATGCCATTATTAAAGAACTCG
>NZ_LWGG01001237.1:0-574 GCF_001635365.1 Oleiphilus sp. HI0128
AGTAAATAAGATACGATCACCTGGAAGGTAGCTGGGTGAAATATCATGCCCATCTTCAGCCCTGACATTCAGCGTACTATCAAAAATACGGCGGAGCGTGCTGCTCTCTATATTATATTCCCAGATATTCCAAGTAGGCTGATCTTCTTCATCGGCATTCTCTATCTCTGGCGCACGCATCGAGAAGAGTAGTTTCTTACCATCATAAGAAGTACTGAGGTCACGTACATCGTAGAGCAGCTCACCGTCGTCGTTTAAGAACGATTCATCAGCAAAGGCTGCCGAAGAAATATCCACCGTTTGAGCATCAAGTGATGCTTTTTGCTTTAGGTATAAAACAGCACCAGGACGAAACGATTGCGGCTCAGCCGCATTATCTGGCTCAACTTCGCCCTCATCGTTTTCTATAGGTCTTTCTATATAGGCTAAAGGTAAGTCAACTACAACAGGATCCGTGCCATCAGAGCTACAGGCAACAATAAGAGGCAGGCTGGTAATAGCAACAAGGCACAACAATACCCGTCTCAAATAGCCGGGGCTTGAAGGCTTCGGTAATCTAAAATGCCTTTTGAAG
>NZ_LWGG01001238.1:0-1345 GCF_001635365.1 Oleiphilus sp. HI0128
CGTCAGGGCTTCGATATTCGCCCTGTCTATAAGCGTGTTGATACCTGTGCTGCAGAATTCTCATCGAACACGGCTTACATGTACTCAACCTATGAAGAAGAGTGTGAGTCTCAGGTTACTGACAAAGAAAAGATCATTGTTATCGGTGGTGGCCCTAACCGTATTGGCCAGGGTATTGAGTTCGATTACTGCTGTGTTCATGCTGCCTTTGCCATGCGTGAAGACGGTTACGAGACCATCATGATCAACTGTAACCCAGAGACGGTTTCAACGGATTACGATACTTCAGACCGTTTGTACTTTGAGTCAATTACCCTGGAAGACGTATTAGAAATCGTTCAGCTAGAGAAGCCAAAGGGCGTGATTGTGCATTATGGCGGTCAGACGCCACTTAAGCTTGCGCGTGGTTTAGAAGAAGCTGGAGTGCCAATTATTGGTACTAGCCCAGATGCAATCGACCGTGCAGAAGATCGTGAGCGCTTCCAGCAAATGATTGAGCGCTTGGGCTTACGTCAGCCAGAAAATGCCACGGTTCGAAGCCATGAAGAAGCGATTACTAAAGCGACTGAAATCGGTTATCCGCTAGTTGTTCGTCCATCTTATGTATTGGGCGGGCGTGCAATGGAGATCGTCTATAACGAAGCTGAGCTAGTTAAGTACATGAAGGAGGCGGTTAGCGTATCTAACGACAGCCCTGTCTTGCTAGACCACTTCTTGAACGCGGCGATTGAGGTTGATATTGATGCCATTAGTGATGGTAAAGATGTCGTGATTGGTTCAATCATGCAGCATATCGAGCAGGCGGGTGTACACTCGGGTGACTCGGCTTGTTCATTGCCTCCATATACCTTGTCTCAAGAAGTTCAGGAAGAGATGAAGGAAGTCGTTAAAGCTATGGGTCTAGAACTTGGTGTTGTAGGTTTGATGAACGTCCAGTTGGCTTATCAGGATGGTTTGATTTACGTGATCGAGGTTAACCCTCGAGCATCACGTACAGTACCGTTTGTTTCTAAAGCTATTGGCACTTCATTGGCGAAGGTTGCTGCACGTTGTATGGCAGGTAAAACCCTGGCAGAGGCGGGCTTTACCGAGGAAGTGGTGCCTAAGCACTTCAGTGTCAAAGAGTCTGTTTTCCCGTTCAACAAGTTCCCATCTGTTGACCCGATCCTTGGCCCTGAAATGAAGTCAACGGGTGAAGTTATGGGTATCGGTGATACCTTCGATGAAGCCTTTGCTAAAGGAGTTATTGCTGCAGGTGGTGTATTGCCGAGCGGCGGTAAGGCGTTCTTGAGCGTGGGAGAAGTTGATAAGGAAGGCGTAATTGAAGTGGCACGCCTGCTTAACG
>NZ_LWGG01001239.1:0-843 GCF_001635365.1 Oleiphilus sp. HI0128
TATCGAGCAAGTGCGTGCCCTGATCTTCGAAGCCCGCCAAGTGCATTTCTTTTATGCGTTTTACAGGCAAAGCCCGAATGTATTCTTGCGGATCAAATTTGTGGTTCATTGCGCTGACATAGATATTATTCACATCACATAAAATATCGCAGTCAGCCTGCTCGGCGACCTCGGACAAAAACTGCACTTCTGCCATCGCATCAACTGTAAAACTTAAATAGCTCGAAACATTTTCGACCAATATACGACGTCCCAGATAATTCTGAACTTGGTCAATTCGTGAGACGATATGCTTAATTGCCTCCATGGTATAAGGCATGGGAAATAGTTCATTACCATGTACGCCATCAAAAGAAGCCCAACACAAGTGATCAGACACCAGCGTTGGTTGAAAGCGTTCTATAAGTGACTTTAAGCGTTTGAGGTAGGATTGATCTAAGGGATCAGTTGAGCCTAAAGACATGCCGACACCATGAAAGGTAACCGGGTATAAATCCCGAACCTGCTCCAGGTAATCAAGAGGCTGACCACCGTCGCTCATATAATTGTCGCTTAGTGCTTCAAACCAGGGGATATCAGGGCGTGAATTCAGAATCGTTTGATAGTGTGCAGAACGTAAACCTATACCTGCACCCTGAAGCGCTTGTGGCTCAGGAGAAGCAGGATGATCGGTTGGCATTCCCTGCGATAAGATATGATTCATCAGTTAATGCCACCGATAGAAGTGCTAAGTAACTTACTTCACTTTACCATTTACAATTTTTGAACAAGTGCCTTCTGGAACATATACCCATTCCTCAGGGTCACCGTCTTTAGCAGCTTGGCCAGCACAACTATGCTTTG
>NZ_LWGG01001240.1:0-1499 GCF_001635365.1 Oleiphilus sp. HI0128
AAGCAAAGAGCAGAAAGCCAAGCTTAAAGCCTTATCTGCTGAGCAGGTGAGTGCAAGCGAGTTGGCAGGCGAAACGATTCAGCAGAAACTGACCAAGGCGGTGGGTAATAGTGCTGCAATCGGTGGCCTAAAAGTTTCTACAGAAAATGGCTGGTTTGCTGCAAGGCCATCGGGCACCGAAGATGTTTATAAAATCTATGCGGAAAGTTTTGTCAGTTCAGATCATTTGAAGAAAGTTCAGAAAGAAGCAAAAGCGCTTGTGGATGAAACCATCAAATAAGGATTAAAAAGCTCTGAGTCATGACTCGGAGCTATTTAATGAGTAAGCTATACTAAAAGCCTACGACTAAGGAGTTGTCTGATGAGGGTTCCTGATAACAGTAATATCGTCATTTTTGGTGCCTCGGGAGACTTGTCGTTTCGCAAGCTTATCCCGGCTTTGTTCCATTTATATGTCACTAGACAATTGCCTGATTGTTTCTTTATTTTGGGTGTTTCGCGCAGTGCTTATGACTCAGATAGTTATCGTGAGGCTTTGTTAAAGTCGCTAAGTGAAGGTGCAAACCTTGATTCGCATACTGTCGAAGATTTTCTCCAGCACGTTTATTACTTGTCTTTGAATACCTCCGATGTCACGGAATACTCCAAGCTAAAGCTTACCTTGAATGAGCTGTATGCGCGCTACCAGACACCGCACAATACTTTGTTTTACATGGCGATGCCGCCAAGTATGTTTACCGTGATCCCTGATTGCTTGTCAAAGAGTCAATTGTTGGATCAGTGTGAAGGCTGGAAGCGCATCGTGGTCGAGAAGCCTCTAGGTTATGACTTGGAATCTGCAATCGAGCTAGACCATGGTTTGCATTCCTATTTTGATGAATCCCAGATTTATCGTATCGATCACTATTTGGGAAAAGAGACCGTTCAAAACCTACTGGTTTTTCGCTTTGCTAATGGCATGTTTGAACCATTATGGGATAGAAATTATATTGATTATGTTGAGATAACCGGCGCAGAGAAATTAGGTGTTGAGTCTCGGGGTAGCTATTACGATGGCGCAGGTGCCGTGCGCGATATGTTTCAAAACCACTTGCTGCAAGTTTTGGCGATGGTAGCGATGGAACCGCCAGCAGTGATCAATGCCGACTCAACGCGGAATGAAGTGGTGAAGGTTCTACAGAGTCTAAAACCACTTAGTCAGGCCGATTTAGAGAATAACCTGGTTTTAGGGCAGTATACGGAATCCTTAGTTAAAGGTAGTGCTGTTCCAGGTTATCGGGATGAGGAAGGTGTTAGTCCAGATTCCAGAACTGAAACCTACGTAGCCCTTAAGCTATTTATTAATAATTGGCGTTGGAATGGAGTTCCTTTTTATATTCGAACAGGGAAGAGCTTGCCAACGCGAGTGACGGAAGTTGTTATTCACTTCAAACATACACCACACCCTGTTTTTGGGCTGAATGCACCGGCAAATAAACTGGTGATACGCATTCAGCCAG
>NZ_LWGG01001241.1:0-14022 GCF_001635365.1 Oleiphilus sp. HI0128
TGCCATGGCGTCGCCAGTTAAACTCATGCGTCTTAACATCAGAAAAACGCCAATAGGCGCTGCGCTAATCGCAATCGCAAGGCAGCCAACGATAGCGCGTTGCATAAATGAGAAGTCTAAAATTGGCGCAATAAAAAGATCGAACATCTGTTAGTGAGCCCCGCAATACACGGCGTTTTCATCAAAGGCTTCGTTGAGTTGTCGTGCTCGTTGCCAGTTTTGCTCAGTCAATACGCCGGCAGTTGGCCCAAAAGCGATGGGCTCTCGCGATAACAAAAGGCAATGTGGGAAGTGAGACTTTACTTGCTCAAGGTCATGGAGTACTGCAACAATCGTTTTACCCTGTTCATGCCAGTGTTGAATCAAGTGTAGTAGGTCATGTGTTGTTCGGCTGTCTACGCCGGTAAAAGGCTCATCTAATAATATTAGGTTGGCTTCTTGAACGAGCAAGCGTGCGAACAAAACGCGCTGCATTTGCCCTCCTGAAAGAGATCCGATCAAGCGTTTTTCAAACCCTGATAAACCCAGTTGCTGCAGCGCTTGTGCGACTTGCTTTTTATGCTTGCTACGTAATCGCCCGAAAGCACCCATATGTTTCCAGGCGCCAAGAGCGACCATTTCCTGAACTGTAATAGGGAAGCTTCTATCGACCATGTTTTGTTGAGGAAGATAAGCAATATCATCTTTCTCGACGGGTCCAAATTGAATATCACCTTCTAAGGGAGCAAGTTGCCCCATAATACCTTTAAGCAGTGTCGATTTACCTGCACCGTTAGGCCCAACAAGGGCAACAAGCATGCCTTTATCAATGCTGGCAGAAAGGTGGTGAACAGCGGGGTGCGCTTCGTAGCCGAGCGTTAGATTTCGGAAAGATAAAATCATTATCTACCTGGTGACACTGTAGACACAATAAATTAGTACTGCACTTAGCGAGGCCGCGAGGGCAAGGCGTTGAACAAGGCCAATTTCCAGTAAGCTTCGACGTGACATAATCAGCCTGTTATTAAAGTAGAACACAATCCGTGAATCCTATGTGATAGCATGCTAAATTGCAATCTGGCTGGCCTTGAAGCGTTAAATTATTGGGGCTGAGCGCGACGATTATTCCCAAATAACAATTACAAAACGTATCTGTCATTATGGAAGTGAACTCATACTTCGAGCTACTCAAGTTGGCAAGCATTCCCTTAATTGCGGGAATTGTTGGATTCATCACCAACTGGTTAGCCATTAAGCTTACTTTTTATCCGATCAAATTCTGGGGCATTCGGCCCATTTTTGGCTGGCAGGGAATTATTCCCTCAAAGGCTAGGAAGATGGCGGAAATCAGTGTTGATTCAACCTTGTCCAGAATTGGCTCAGTCTCTGATATTGTTGAGCAAATGAGCCCTGCTCTAATTGGCGAGCATATTCTCGAGTCACTTGCTCCTCGCACTGAAGAACTAGTTGATGAAATTATGCTTAAGCGCCATCGAACGCTTTGGCAAAATCTACCAAGACCCGTTAAAGAGCTGGTTTATGAGAGGGTAAAGAGTCAACTGCCGAGAATTATGCAGAATCTTGTCGAGGATATCGGGCCAAAGATAGAGTCATTGTTTGATCTTAAGCTGATGGTTATCGAGAAGCTGGAAGATGATAAAACGCTGCTGAATAAAATCTTTCTCGAATGCGGGGCTCAGGAGTTTCGCTTTATTATAAAAAGCGGCCTCTGGTTTGGCTTTTTGTTTGGGCTTCCCCAGTTAATACTTTGGTACTTCTTACCCTACCCGTGGATCTTGCCAGTATGCGGATTTTTGGTGGGGTGGGCGACTAACTGGGTGGCGTTGAATATGATTTTCCGGCCTGTTAAGCCCTTTAAGTTTTTAGGCCTGACAATACACGGTTTATTTTTAAAGCGGCAAGACTCTGTATCAGAGTCTTTTTGTAAAATCATTACTGAAGAAATCCTGACAGTTGATCAAATCGCCCAAGCCATGCTGAAAGGGCCGGAAGCAAAGCGTACAAGGGCTATTATTCAAAGACATTTTGAAAACATGGTAGATGATACGGTTGGTTTGATTAAGCCTTTTACTCAAGCCGCTATGGGGCCGAAAGGCTTTGCTGAACTCAAAGAAGATGCCGGATTGAAGGCAGTAGATTTGTCAAAAACTACGCTGCGTGACCCTTTGTTTAACCAGGAGAGGGCCAAGGTTGTACAGGATATCATGGCGCAACGAATGAAGGAGCTCCCTTCTGAAGAATTTCAGGATCTACTAAGGCCTTGTTTTCAGGAAGATGAGATAAAACTGATCATTATCGGTGGTATTCTTGGTGCCATGGCTGGCTTGGCTCAGCTTGCTTATATATTTGGTCAGAGTCTTTAAGTGACTATTTCCTCTGTTTCGGTAAAATAGCCGTCAAGTATTACCTAATCCAAGTTTTTTATAGTTTACGCAGTTAATGAATTATTCTTCGCTACAGTCTCTTTTTTACCAACTCAAGAACAATCGGGCTTTTGAGCTCTTTGTTATTTTTATCATTATTATTTCCGCCTTGGAAATTGGCGCAAAAACCTACGATTTGCCTGTGCAGGCCATAGCATTCACCAAAATGCTGGATCTGTTTATCACCCTGTTCTTTCTGGTTGAAATCGTTATTCGTTTTGTTGCTGAGCCAAATAAGCGGCACTTCTTTAAAAGCGGTTGGAACGTATTTGATACGCTGGTGGTGGTAATAAGTCTGATACCAATTGACGACTCTGAAATGGCATTGTTGGCTCGTTTGGTCAGAGTGTTCAGAGTTTTGAGGATGATATCGGTGATTCCTGAGTTGCGCATCTTGATTAACTCTTTAATCAAGGCCTTGCCACAGCTGGGCTATGTCATGCTTTTGATGTTTATCATCTTTTATATCTATGCTGCTGTCGGAAGCTTTTTATTCCAAACAATTAATCCTGACTTATGGGGAAATATTGCTATTTCCATGCTGACCTTGTTTAGGGTGATGACCTTTGAAGATTGGACTGATGTTCAATATGAAACGATGGAGGTGTACCCCTTCAGCTGGATATACTACTTATCGTTTATCTTTTTTACAGCCTTTGCATTTCTCAATATGGTAATTGGTATTGTCGTTAATGTGATGGAAGAAGAGCATGCTAAAGCGCGGCAAGAAAGTAAAAAGGATGAGCCAACTATTAGTGACCTTCAAGCTGAAATCTTAAGCATGAAACAGATGATTGTGGATCTTAAGAAAAACTAGAATAGCTGTGAATTTAGAACTAGACTTAATGACTATCGGTCACCTAGCTGGCTGATTGAATTAATTCGTAATTGAAGTTTGTGAGAGTGTAATGTCGGAAGGAAGTGAAGGCTTAAGTCGAAAGCAGGTTGAGTTTGCTAAGAGGGAGCAGGAAATTCTCAAAGCGGCGATCAGTTTGTTTGAGAACCCACATTGGGAAACTGTGACCGTTGAGCAGATTTCCAAAAAAGCAGAGATAGGCAAAGGGACCGTTTATAAGCATTTTACCTGTAAAGAAGAGATTTACGCTCAGATTTCAATCTCGTTTTTGCGTCGTATGCTGGCCTCTTACGAAGCGCTACCACCACATTCAGAAGCAATAGATATCATTCGTGAAATTATTCGCGCTTCCTTTGCGCAATTTCTTGATAATCCGGCTGAAGCGCGGGTTTCGTTTTATTGTAAGCGTGTCGACTTTAGAGAACGCCTCACCCCGGAATTACGGGCCGAGTTTGACCAATTAGACGATTTATTTGCCTCCTACATTGGCTCAATACTGGAGCCAGGTATTAAGAGTGGGATGTTTCCTGATATGCCCATTGAGCACTTAATGATGGGCTTAGAAGCGACCTTTGATGGCGCGATTAGTACAATTTGGAATGGCGGTTTGCATTGCCAAGAAGATACAGATTTAGAGACTTATATCAATATTATTAGTGAGTATATGGTGGCGGGCTTAGTTGGTCTGGTAAAAGCTTAGCGACTGAATTGACGTAGAGGGGAAAATAGAATGGGTATCGCAATCCGTGCGATACCCTAGAATAGGCGCTTCCTTTACTGTTCCATCAGTTAATTGTATCCATTGAACATCCGTGAACAAATCCTTGTTTTGCCACTGTCCTTAGTTATTCAGCCGCTCCTGCAGCACAATTGTCCCTTGCCTTATCGTTCCTTGATCTACAACTGCCCTGTGTAGTTATCTGAATCCTTCAGATTGGCTCCTGCCTTCCCTAACAAGTCCGTTTGATGTTGCTTCCGTTTGATGAGTATATTACGGAAACCACATGTAGGAAAAAATAGGATAAAACCTAAAGCCATGTAGGAGATATCCTACATGGCTCTGCTGAGGACAGACAAGAATTTGGCCAGGATGTAGCCGGTCTAAACTAATTCGAACTGAATTTGTTTACGAGACCAGTCGATTTGCTTGAGTTTTACTTGTACTGCTTGGTCGAGTTGGAAGGACTGCTCTTTGTTGGTGATGCAAAGCAGGTCTTGGTTAAAGCTATACTTCCCTTCCATCTCCTTGGTTGAGACAAATCCTTCAATACCTGTTTCTGCTAGACGAACTTGAAAACCAGAAGAAAAGACACGATGAATCGTAGCATTTAAGGTTTGTTTGTTCTTAGCTAAATACTGGCACTTCAGCCATTGCTCAACATCATAGACGGCACTTTTGGCTTTACTCGAATTCTCACTTAATGCTTCTATTTGAGCTTCGTTAATGTAGCTTTCATTGTTGGCTGCAATCGCATCGAGTTGGCGGTGTACTAAAAAGTCACTGGCTTTTCTAAGGGGGGAGGTGAAGTTGCAATACTGCTGCAATCCCATGCCGAAGTGAGGCGCAGGTTCTAGGCTTAGCTGGCTTTTCTCTAACTGGCGAGAAATAAGTAGTTGGTAGCGAGTTAACTCATCATTACTGGAAAGCTGTTTTGATAGTTCAACAAAGCTGTCTAAAGACGCTAAAGAATCTTCTTTGTACTCAGGAATGTTTTCTTGCAGTACTTTATCCAAGCTTTCCAAGCGATCGGCACGTATGCCTTTATGGCTAATGTAGATACCGGGAAGTTTGCTTTTGGAAATGAGTTCTGCGATGCAACAGTTTGCAGCGACCATCGCTTCTTCAACTATACGGTGAGCGCTGGAGAATACTTTCTGTTTGATCTCTGCAATCTTTCCCTGGTCATTCAGCTCGAGGTAGAACTCTTGACGGTCTTTTTGAATCAGGTTGTGCTTGTTGCGGAATTCTGATCGTTTATCGGCAATAGTCTTAAGATGCTTCAGGCTTTCCTGAATATCGCTGCTGCACTCGTCTAGCGCTTCGCCTTGGTCAATAAAGCTGCCAACGACTTCGTAACTAAGCTTTTTATGAGATTGAATAAGCGCTTGTTCTAGCTCGTAGCTTTCGATATCTCCAGTCTCACTTACAGTCGCTTTTACTACTTTGGCCAGACGCGGTTTACCTTCTACCAAAGAGCAGATATCACTGCCCAGCTTTTCTGGAAGCATCGCGATAGTCTGACCGGGGAAGTAGACTGAACTTGCGCGTTTTATCAGACTTTTCTCGATGGCTGAGCCGGCATCAATCATGGCGCAGGGGTCGGCAATCGCAATATATATATACCAACCTTGCTCAGCTTTTTCTGCATACAAGGCATCGTCTATATCTTTCGTAGAAGACGAGTCAATGGTAACAAAGGGAAGTTCACAATAGTTTTTACGCCCTTCGCTTAAACCTGCTATCTGTTCTTCTGAAATCGCATCTGCTTGTTCTTGCTCGACTTTGCTCCAGCTTGTTTCCAGGCGGTGCTTCTTGCTGGCATACAATGATTCGATACCGATATCTTGGTCGGTACCAATTAGCTCGACAATGCTTGCTTGTGCTTTCCCTGACTTAAAAGGATGTTGAGTAACCTTGCAGACAACCAGGTCTTTCGCTTTGGCTTTTTTGCGCTTTTGAGGAGGAATAAAAAACCACCGACACATGCCTTGGATATCGGGCTCAACAAAAGCAGCTTTACCCTTCTCTATGTATTTGCCACAAAAGAACTGGGTGTTGCTTTCAATTAGCCTTTCTAATTTAGCGACCTTTTTGTTCTTTGCATCTTTTATGACTTCAACTTCTACTCTATCACCAGGGAGTACGCGCTCCATTTCATCGGGTGGAAGATAAACGTCTCGGTTGGTATCAAGTGTCACAAAACCAAATTTGTAAGCAGAACCTTTAACTGTCCCAATGCAGAGATTGCGACTAGCTTTGATATCTTGCTTGAGTTGCTTGAGTTGATTAAGTGAGTCGAGTTTTAGCATTGATCATACCTGTTGGTGGCAAGAGTGCTGTGTATCGATCCTAGACACACAGCGACATGTTCTTAAGAGTTGGTTGCGAGCGTTAGGAATTCACTACGTGTTGCCTGAGACTGTCTGAAAGCGCCCAGCATAACGGAAGTGTTCATGACTGAATTTTGTTTTTCAACGCCGCGCATCATCATACACATATGTTTTGACTCAATGATGACAGCCACACCTTTTGCGCCAGTCACTTGCTGGATTGTTTCAGCCACTTGACGAGTGAGGTTTTCCTGAATCTGGAAGCGTCGCGCATACATGTCGACAATACGAGCAAATTTAGACAGACCCAAAACCTTGCCGTTTGGCAAATAAGCGATATGGCACTTGCCAATAAAAGGCAGTAGGTGGTGTTCGCAAAGAGAGTATAGCTCTATGTCTTTTACAATAACCATTTGGTCATTGTCAGACTCGAACACCGCGTTATTTACTATATCATCAAGGCTTTGTTGATATCCCTGAGTGAGAAATTGCATAGCCTTGGCTGCACGAGTCGGTGTATCTAATAAGCCTTCGCGAGAGCTGTCTTCACCAAGACTTTCAATAATGGCTTTATAATTTTGTGATAAGGCGTCAAGCATAAGAAATACCGAAGATGTGGGAAATGCCGGATTTTACATGCTTGGAATAGCTGGGGAAAGCCTTTTCCCACTTGGTCAACCTAATTTGCAGATAGCGTTTAGCAGAAAGTAAGAGACAATTAGTACCGATCAATTGCGAATCGAATATTATCTGCTTCCGCTTTAAGAACTTGGTACATAAATGTATTGGTGCCAGCCTTTGCTTTTTCAGCTTGCAGGCACTTGTTTTGGTAGAGTTTCTCTAAGGTGGCGAGATCGCATTGCATTGTGGGGCAAGTACTTTGGCTCATTTTACTACCTCCATTCAGGTTACCCTGAATTATCAGACCTGAGCTTGATTGTTTGGTAAATAATAGTTAAGCATTTACTCTGCCAAGTATTTTGAACATGTCTGAGAGGGAAAATAAAGTAAATAAAAACAAAAGGATAACATGGGAAAAAAATTTAATTTTGAAAGCGGCCAACTTGAATATAAAACTAAAGCTGGCCGCTTGTAAAGAAAGCTGACGAAAGTCTGTCGTTTATAGCGACCTAGCGCTGTAAGTCATTTAGTTGATCGATCAGTGCCTGGAATTGCTCATCGAGACTGCCAGAGCTAGCGTTGATTGATGCGCCTTCAATCGCACCTTGCAGTGCGTTCTTAATTTGTTCTGTTTGATCAGCTTGAGTGCTTAGGCTGGAAGTAAGGGTGTTAACTACGTCAGCACTATTGCTAGCAACTTCTTCCAAACCACCTAGATTACTCATGGTTTCATTAGCAATTGTTACGCTGCTACTCACGACTTCAGCAACTTCTTGCTGCTTCGAGATAACCGAGTTCGATATTTCGGTGATCTTGGTGATCTCACCCTGGATTTCTTCTGCTGACTCATTTGAGGTGTTTGCAAGCTGTCGTACTTCATCGGCAACAACCGCAAAGCCTCGACCGTGTTCGCCAGCTCGCGCTGCTTCGATCGCAGCGTTGAGTGCTAGCAAGTTAGTTTGGTCGGCAATGGCTTTGATCGACTCAAGTAATTTACTAATCGTTTTATTACTTTCATCCAAGCTTTCCAGCAAAGATGTAAATTCAGAGATGTATCGAGATGAGGTTTCCAGGTTATCTGCAAGCTGTCTCATGTCGGCGCTACATTGTTTGGATGTATCAGATGCCTGGTTGGTCGCGTCACTGGCTTGTTGTGCAGAAGAGTGTATCGCCAGACCTTCGCCTACGAGAGACTCCATGCCTTGGCAACTGCCTTCAATACCGCTTGCAAAGTCTGAGCCGCCTTGTAGCTTCTCGTTAACGCTAGCTGCGAGCTCTTGAATCTGGGAGGCAGGGTCTTGACTAAAAAACTGATCAAGCAGTGCCGCTTTTTGCTCTAATGACTGTAGCTCGACTTTGTCGATCGCAACTTCATTTACTTTCAATGCATTCTTATTTAATCCAAACATAACCTTACCTGAATATACTTGTTGCGTTATCTGAAGATGCCTTTTTATTCAAAAGTATCGGCATTCCAAAAATTATTGTTTGTTACTTATCTGGTCGAGTTAGTTACCTGCTCATTGTTTTATTAGAGCTGGTAATCACTGGTTTCATCAAACATAGTTTTAACGGGTGTTAAAACCTAAAGTTTCGGCACTGGGATAAATGACGTTTTGCTTGTTCTTGCCATGTTCATCAGTGCAACCATATCAATGCTATTATCGGCATTGAATGAAAAAACCTGAGCCAGTTTCGTGCTTACGTTTTATTTATTTTAGCTACTAATTCTTAAATTGCTTGGGAATTGGTAAAAAAGTTAAGGAATAAGCTTAATTGATCACCGAGTTAGTTGACTGAGCCAACTTTCCCAGTCGTCATTATCGGAATAGCTTGAAAGCTCATAGTGGAATTTAGCTGGTTCATCTTGTTTGGCAAGGTAGCTAAACTTGTAAGCTTCACAAGCCTGTATTAAGTCTTTGCCTAAGTTATGGGCATTATCAAGATCTGTATTAGGTAAAAGAATTAGAAAGCGTTTGTTGGTGTAGTTACAGATTACGTCAGTTTGGCGTATCCGGCTTTGGCAAATCTGCGATACTTCCACTAGCCACTGTTCGTGATCGCGATACTTTTTAATCATACATTCGCTGCTAAGGCTTAAGCAGGTGACCTGATCCTTATAGCGTCGTTGAAGTTCGGTGGCAGATTTTAGTTTGTGTTTGAAATAAGGAATACTTGTGCAACCGGTTAAAGGGTCAGTTCTAGTGGCGAGTTTTAGATCTTTCTCTAGCTTGGTAAGGTAAGTAAGTAATACCGAGAATAAGCTAAGAAATAATGCAAACGATAAAGCCTGAAAGAAAAATGAGCTACTGTTGTTTTCAGGTGTTAGTGGGAAGCTGAGGCATAGCGCACTCAATGACAAAATCGAGCCAAACTTTACCCCAATTAAAATAAGCGTTGCTGCTGCCAAAGGGAACAGCCAATATAAAACTAATGAGAATTCACTAAGGCTATGGCTGACTAGCGTTATATCAATGCAGACCCACAGTGCGGTGCAGGCTATCAAGAGTTGTTTTTTTCTTGAGGGCGATGAAAGATGAGCAGTGAAGAAAGCCTTTGTAAAGCAAGGCGCGCAGATGAAAAATAGGACACTCTGTGCTATTTGGTCGTTAAGAAACAAGCTAATAGCAAAGAACACACAGAAAAATAGCAGCCCGGAGAGTGCAGCATTATTTAGGTGCTCTTTTGCTTTAGTCATAGGTTCTCGTAGGCTAATGATTCGAGGTATTCAATATTTGGAATTACAGCTTCTTCACCATCCAGTGTGATCATTGCTGAGTCAGCTTTTCCTGGCTTACGGTCAGACTGTTGAGATATCTCATTCCCTACTTTTACAAGTCGGGGGATACCTTGCGTCACAATAGCAAAAAAAGGTAAGTCTTTTTGGTGTTTACCAATAGTATTGACTACCGCAATTCTGGAGTTGGGTGTGACCTTGGCTGCTGAGAGCCCATTGGCGATTTCATACGATAATAAAGGAATATTGATTCCACGCCAGGATACAAGACCTAGAAAGTAATCTGGCTTAGTATCGCGGTTTTCAGGCGCTTGATAGCCTACTACTTCAGCGACGCTAACGTTAGGTAATAAGAGCTGGGTATTACTAACCGGTAGATATAGGCTAGAGATAACACTTTGAGCATCCGACACAATTAAACTCCTTTGTTTGTTTCTAAATTGCTAGCACTGGCGTCAGGTGCACTGTAGCAGCCAACTTTATTAATTAATGCTCGAGCCAGGTCTTTTGGAGATGCGGTGTATGCACTGCATTCAAGATCAATCACAGATTGCGGCATCGAGCCATTCGCACACCCATCTGGTGCTTGAGTCCATACTGAGCAGCCTTGCTTATGCATCGTAGGTGCCATCAACGAGCCGTCATTCCCCATGCCGCTAAATACGATCACATGGCAACGTTTTCCATAATGCGCAAACAGATTTCTTAATAAATGGTCAATTGATGGACCATAGGGTCCTTCCCATTCATTGTCTCTAATTGAGACACCATTAGATGAAAAGCAGACTTCATTGTCGACAGGAACGACGAGAACTTCGCCATCTTTAACTAAACAGCAGTCGGTTATAGGCTTTAGGTCGAGCATTGAATGACGGCCTAAGACGCGTGTTAGTACGCCCGAGAAGTGGGCATCGACATGCTGAGCATAAAGAAAGCCGGCTCTGATCGTAGATGGAATTTCATCCAGGAACTCTTTCACCGCTGCAGGACCACCGAGTGAGGCTGCTAGAACCCAAACGTCTTTAGATGGCGGATGAGACAGTCTGGGTGCCTTTTCGATGTCTGAAGGCTGGCTGAAAACGGGCTTAGACTGAGCTTTATCTATTGCGACGTGATTGGTGGCCTGGGAGTCTAGAGCGAGTATAGAGTCTTCTGATTCTAGAATATCAATGCAACCAAGATGCTCTTCTAGTTTACTGACTAGTCGTCGTTCCCACGAAATATATTGCTCATCGTGTTTTCCTGGGGCTTTATCCAAACCAAAGAGCACAGGAATATTGTCTGCTTGGTCAATGATGTCATCTAACGCTACCGACTCAAAAGTATCTTCTTGCAAAGCTAAAATCCAGCATTGGATCTGATCGAGTTTTTCACTTTGTTGCTGTGCAAGCATATCGGGCTCACAACTGATAACAGGGTTTAAGCCAAAAGCGTTGAGTGCTTTGCTCAGAACGTGCCTTTGTAAGGCACAATCCGATATGACACCGATCTTAGGTCTCGCTTCCGGCACATTCATTTAGCCAATGAACCGCTCAATATTTTCCAGTAAATCATGTTCCTGGAAAGGCTTACCAAGATATTCATTCACACCGATAGAAAGTGCCCGTTCTTTGTGCTTTTGGCCGGTTCGGGAGGTAATCATGATGATTGGCACATCTTTCAAGCGTTCGTCATGCCGTACCAGTGTTGCAACCTCAAAACCGTCCATACGTGGCATTTCGATATCGAGAAGCATTACATCAGGTTTATGATCTTGTAGTGTTGCTATAGCGTCAACACCATCCTTCGCGGTAATAACTTCGTAGCCATTTCGTTCAAGCAAGCGCGTGGTAACCTTCCTAACAGTAACCGAGTCATCGACCACCATGACAGTCTTCGTTTGCTTCTCTTTAATAATGTTATCTTCATTAGAACTTAGAGAATCGAGTATGCCTGCCATGTCGTCTCGAATGAGCGCAGGAAGGTCAAGAATCACGACAACGCTACCGTCACCGAGAATAGTTGCTCCAGAAGCTCCATGAACATTGGCAAATTGAGGCCCAAGACTTTTTACAACGATCTCACGGCTGCCCATCAAGCTATCAACCTGTAGCGCCATAGGCTTGTCACTTCCTCTAACCAGAATGACGGGTAGCGGTAGTGGTTGCCCCTGCAATTTAGGGTGATGACTGCTGTGTAGTAGTTTACCTAGGTACTGTAGCTGATACTCGCGACCAGCGTATTCATACATTGGTGCATCAGGTTTATAGTATTCTTCCAGCTCATAAGGGCTGACTCGAACAATACCTTCAATAGTATTCAGAGGAATGGCGTAGAAGTCTTCACCAATGTTTACCATCAGCGCTCGGTTAACGGATACCGTAAAGGGTAGACGAATAGCAAACTCGGTACCGTGACCAAACTCAGAATTGATTTCAATGCTGCCGCCCATTTGCTTGATTTCACTGGCTACAACGTCCATGCCGACACCTCGACCGGAAATCTGCGTCACTTTTTCTGCCGTACTGAAACCCTGGTGCATGATAAATTGCATAATTTCATGGCGGCTAGGTTTCGTGTTTTTGGGTACAAGCCCTTGTTTTATCGCTTTATCTAGAACAACTTTGTCGTTAATTCCAGCGCCATCGTCCTTCATCTTCAAGACAATATTTCCGCCTTCACGCATTAGAGAGAGTGTGATTGTGCCACTCTCTGGTTTGCCAGCTTTTTTACGCTCGTTAACAGTTTCAATACCATGATCGAGGGCGTTACGTAACATGTGTTCAAGCGGAGCGACCATTCTTTCCAATACGGAACGATCCATTTCACCTTCGGTATTCAGTGCATCAAAATCGACTTGCTTACCTAGCTCGCCACCAATTTGGCGAACGATACGGCGTAGTCTTGGAACAATTGATGAAAACGGTATCATCCGTGTTTTCATCAAGCCTTCTTGCAGTTCTGAGTTAATACGGGATTGCTGTAATAATAAAGTCTCGGCATCTCGTGAACGGTCAGACAAGGTATCTCGAAGGTCCTGAAGGTCTGATGTTGACTCCGTTAAGGCTCGCGAAAGCTGCTGAATCGAAGAGTATCTGTCCATTTCAAGCGGATCGAAGTCTTCATAGTCGGGAGCTTTCAGACCTTCTTTTTCGGCTCTGAACAGTACTTGAGCTTCGGTTTCCATATCCATACGACGAAGCTGTTCACGTAGACGTTCAATGGTTGCCGACATTTCTTCCAGCGTGAAGCCAAAGTCACTAATTTGTTGTTCCAAGCGACCGCGCGAGATACTGGTCTCACCTGCAAGGTTAACCAGGGAGTCGAGTAGGCTGGCAGAAACACGGATCGTTTCTTGAGGTGCCACTTTTTGGACTGCTTGAATATTCTCGGCTGGTGTTTGCTTGTCAGAGGTTTTGGTTTTCTTCGCAGGTGCTTGTCTTGCTGCTTTGACGGTTTCTTCAGCAGCGATAGATTTACTTGGCGTGGCTGCTTTGCTTGGTTCAGCTTTAGGTGTTTCGCTAGTGTTAGAAGGTGTTGCATGTTCTTCAGTTAGTGCGTCACCTGAAGCTAGAGCTTCTAGTTCATCGACAAGTTTCAGGAGTTCATCCTGGCTCTTAAGTACAGAATCCTTAAGGGCTCCTTCAAATGCTTCCTTATTTGATTGAGCTTTGAGCAAACGAGATTCCAAGTCATGACTCTCATCAGCTAATTTAGCCAAATTTGAAAGTCTGGCTCCACCCTTCAAGGTATGAAGTATGCGTTGAATTTCTAAATTTGGCGTTTCTTCTTTTGGTGACTTAGACCACTCGGAAATTTGTTCTTCTAGCGCTTCGATTAGCTCGCGCGCTTCTTCGACAAATAGCTCCAACACTTCTAGGTCGACATCGTCGCCTAATGCTTGTGCTAGCGTAGATGTTGCGATAGGTGCTGCGGTTTCGGAAGGACTGGATACTTCGCTTTTAAGTCCCGCTTTATTCACTTCAGCAATTAATTCAGGCGCAGGCTTTAATTCTTCTCCGTGAATCAAGCATTCAAGCATTTCGGTGAATTCTTGGTATGCTTTAGTGATTGCATGGTACAAGCCTTCAGGGTCATTTAGTTGACCGTCTATCATCTGCTCTAAACGAGTGTTGACGGCTTCAGCTAAGTCGCCGATCGGGTCAACGTCAGCAAGTCTCGCTCCCCCTTTCAGGGTATGCATTTCCCTTTGTAACTCAACAATACCTTCGATGAAGTCTTCATCCTCGCGCCAGTGCTCCAAATACTCGGCAGCAGCAGAAAGAATATCCTTGCTTTCGTCTATAAATAAGGGAAGTAGGTCTGCTTCAAGATCATCTTCATCTATGGTTGTA
>NZ_LWGG01001242.1:0-1102 GCF_001635365.1 Oleiphilus sp. HI0128
CACTGTAGCAGCCAGCACAGCCGCAAGATGACTCTTTTTTCGCCTTTTCGTGAGGTGCTGAGTCGGTTCCAAGGAAGAATTTGCTTGAGCCACTCTTTACAGCTTCTCTAAGCGCTGTTTGGTGGGTGTTGCGTTTAAGTACAGGTAGGCAGAAGTTATGGGGCCGAATACCGCCTACGAGCAGGTCATTACGATTAAGGAGCAGGTGTTGGGGAGTGATCGTTGCGGCCAGTTTGTCTGAGCCTGCTTGTACAAACTGAGCAGCTTCAGAGGTTGTGATATGCTCAAAAACAACTCTTAGCTCGGTAAATTTTTCGGTGATAGGGGCTAGGTGTTGTTCAATAAAAAACTTTTCCCGATCAAAGATATCAACCTCATGAGAGGTCACTTCACCGTGAATCAGTAATAACATGTCGCAAGCTTGCATTGCCTCAAAAACCGGGTAAAGCTCGTTCAAGGCTGAAACTGCAGCATCGGAATTGGTTGTTGCTCCTGCTGGGTAAAGCTTGGCTGCAATAATGCCCGCTTGCTTGGCGCGAGTAATGTCTTCGGGCTTTGTATCGTTTGTCAGATATAGGGTCATTAAGGGAGTGAAATCGACTCCTTCAGGTATAGCGTTTTCAATTCTGGCTTTATAAGCAAGTGCCATTTCTGTGTTAACAACAGGCGGGACAAGGTTAGGCATCACTATCGCTCGCTTAAAGCACCGAGCGGTTGCCGGGACAGTTTCTGCGAGCATGTCTCCATCTCGAAAGTGAAGGTGCCAGTCATCGGGGGCTTGAATAGTGATTTCTTGCATGGGATATCCTGAATCAAAAATTTAAGCTTATATTATGCCTGAAAATATAGGCTTCAGGAAATTCAGGGTGGGAGGACAAGGTATGGATGACTAACTTGTCTGGAGGGATCTCAGGCGCTTACTTTGCCAACTCTATTTTGCCAAGCAGGCCTGCATGGTCTGAGAGGTAAGCCCGCTGGTATTAGGCATATCTCCGTTTGACTGCTTGGCACGTAAAATTCTCAAACGCTCAATTGTGCGACCTTTCGGGTTAATTGAAATGTGACCGGCGCATTTTTTTATCCGTATTTCCCATCTACACGG
>NZ_LWGG01001243.1:0-804 GCF_001635365.1 Oleiphilus sp. HI0128
CGGTGATTTACAGATGGCTGTAAATGCTGCGATTCAATTAGAAAAGCCTCTTCTTATTAAGGGTGAGCCAGGTACTGGTAAAACTATGCTGGCTGAGCAGTTAGCAGAATCACTTGGCACGCGTTTAATTCAGTGGCACATCAAGTCGACAACAAAGGCTCAGCAGGGCTTGTACGAATATGATGCTGTGTCACGTCTAAGAGATTCCCAGTTAGGAAATGACCGTGTTCACGATATATCTAACTACATAGTGAAAGGGAAGTTGTGGGAAGCCTTCGAAGCAGAAGAGCGTGTTGTGCTATTGATTGATGAAATTGATAAAGCCGATATCGAGTTTCCAAACGATTTGCTTCTTGAAATCGATAAAATGGAATTTTTTGTTTACGAGACACAAGAACGTGTTGTGGCGAAAAATCGACCAATTGTATTGATTACCAGTAACAACGAAAAAGAACTACCGGACGCATTCCTAAGACGCTGCTTTTTCCATTACATCAACTTCCCAGACCACGAAACAATGGAGAAAATTGTGGAGGTTCACTACCCCGGCTTGAAGCAGAGCTTGGTTAAAGAGGCGCTCGATGTGTTTTTTGATGTGCGTAAAGTTCCTGGCTTGAAGAAAAAGCCTTCAACAAGCGAATTGATCGATTGGCTTAAACTATTGATGGCTGACGAAGTATCCGAACAAATTCTACAAGAGCGAGACCCCTCTAAAGCAATACCACCCTTGTATGGTGCATTGATTAAGAATGAACAGGATGTCCACTTGCTGCAGCGCTTGGCATTTATGGCAAGGCGCAAGGG
>NZ_LWGG01001244.1:0-848 GCF_001635365.1 Oleiphilus sp. HI0128
TCACCACTCGTTCAGCGCTTGTTGGAGAGCCCCGGAGCGTCAGATGCATATGCTAAGTGATTTAAGAAATATACTCGCGTCAAATAAGCATGTCTTGTGGGTGATCTTTTTAGGGCTCTTGCCTTTGATATATCTCTTAAGTGGCTTTTACTCTGTTGGTCCTGAGCAGCGTGGAATATTATTGCGATTCGGAAAGATAGTCGACGATCAGGTCTTGCCTGGCATGCATTATCATTTACCTTGGCCCATGGAGACGGTAGAGAAGATACAGGCGACTTCGGTACGCTCAATGGAACTGAACATGGTGGAGGAAACATCGGCGCCAATTCAGCGGGAACTGACAACGGGTGATCAGAACTTATTGGAGGTCAGTCTGATACTTCAATATACCATAGAGGAGCCTGGCATCTTTCGTACGCAGGCGCTCGACCCTGAAGCGCTGCTATTTGAAGTATCATCCGCTGAGGTGATCCAATATATCGCCAGCAAACCAATTAACGACTTGTTAACAACGGGTCGAATTCAATTTCAAAGCTATCTAAAGAACTCCATTCAACAGCAGGCACGGGACTTGAATTTAGGTATCAGGTTGACTGCGATCCAAATTAAAAAGCTGAAGCCTCCCGGTTCTATTAAAAAGAATTTTGATCAAGCAACGATCGCGAGAACGGAAAAAAGAAAAAGAGTTCAGGAGCAGAAAAGCATAAGAAACTCTAGAATGGCTCAAGCGCGAGGTGAGGCCAATGCCTTGCATCAATCTGCCAAAGCGACAATCGAAGAAGAAATACAGAAAGCCGAAGGTGCCAGTGCCAGCTTTATTAGTAATCTGAACGAATACCGCAAGAACC
>NZ_LWGG01001245.1:0-738 GCF_001635365.1 Oleiphilus sp. HI0128
AGGCCCTGGCCGATTTATTAGACGTTGAACCGATGGCCTTGGATGCTGAGCACGGTGAAGAAAAAGCCAAGCAGGTCGCAGTAATTCGTGAAGATGAGTGCATAGGCTGCACTAAGTGTATCCAGGCGTGTCCTATCGATGCGATTTTAGGGGCGGCTAAGCACATGCATACAGTTATTGAATCTGAATGTACTGGGTGTGATTTGTGTGTAGAGCCTTGCCCGGTAGATTGTATCGATATGGTGCCAGTAGATAAGGGGCTATCAGCATGGCATTGGGACTTACCCAAGCCTGTACATATTATTGCTACGGATAAGTCTCAGCCTGTGGAGGTGCAGTCTGTATGAGTGCCATGACACAGAACAATACACAGATCATTGCCACGAGTGGACGTTCCTTATCAGACTTTCATGGTGGTATTCACCCGGCGGAAATGAAGTCGCTATCGAGCGAGACAGCGATTACTGAGGCGGGCATTCCGCCACTACTTGTTTTACCTTTACAGCAACATATTGGTCAAGCCTCCAAGGTCTTGGTTGAAGTGGGTCAACAAGTAAAAAAAGGCCAGTTATTGGCTGAAGCAGACGGTTATATCAGTGTCGGCTTGCATGCACCCAGCTCAGGTGTGGTAGAAAGTATTGCTGAGCAAGTTGTGGCGCACCCTTCTGGTAATTCAGATTTATGTATTACCTTGAAGACAGACGGCCAGGACCAGTGGTGTGAATTGGATGCGAGTGA
>NZ_LWGG01001246.1:0-927 GCF_001635365.1 Oleiphilus sp. HI0128
CGCTTGTTTCTTTTCTTATCATGCTCGTTGTACTTTGGCGCAGGATCTAAGAAAACAACACCTTCATGAATGGAGCAGATTAACCGTTCAATTGTTGTGCGATAGCACCACAATACACTGCCAGAAAATGTAACGTTTTTCTCATACCCCAAACTATATTCCGCTTGGTTTTCATTAATACCTACGGTTGCAGGCACGTAAACAACTTCATTGTGTTTCGCCCCCCATTTATTCATCAATCGCTCGATAGACCAACTAGCAGCATTATTACCAGAAGAATCCTCCAGAACGACCTGCAACCCGTTCATCTGTCGAGAGAAAGGAATTGAAACATCATACAAGCAACGTTCAGGTGTGCCAGAATTTTTCGATACAGGAAAACAGTAAACCCGCAATGTCAGGTTAGTCTTTGAGTTTGTATTGTTCACTCTATGTAATCCTGTCAGCCGGTAGTCATCACCCTTCAGGTATCCATACGTCTTCATAAACTCAGCAAAGTCTTCCTTGTACAAACCGCCATCAGGTTCAGTAGTTATTAACGATAGCTTTTTCGTAGTAAAGCACTTTAATTCGATGCCAAAAATGTCTCCGTCCTGATCTGCATTAGGAATGATTCCGCAAGCATGCTCTAGCGTATACCCATGTACTTGGGTACTTGTAAAAGGGATAGTTTCTCCAGTTTTATCGAACCTGCACCCCTTTAAAGTCTTGCCCGCCACGCTATCAGTAAGTATTTTGCGTAGTTTTTCTGAGCCTGATATGTCCGGCTCATTAATCGATAAACGCTTACATATTTTCGAGGATCCAAAAAGGGGCAGATCAATGAACTCGTTTCTAAACTCTTCGGCCGGATCAACAAGCATCATCGCAATTGCGATTCCCTTTTGAGTAGCTCCAATTACTAAATACCTAGGAAGTAGATCTTCA
>NZ_LWGG01001247.1:0-873 GCF_001635365.1 Oleiphilus sp. HI0128
TCGAGGCTTTAATCATAAAATAAGTGGCTTCTAGCTCTAAGAACTTGCTCTGTGTCATTGGCTTTCTATGTATTCTATTTGTAGAATAGCCGCTTTAAATCAAATTGCTTGGTATACATGTCGTTTTTGGCGTTTGGAATTAATCATAAGACTGCAACTGTCGACGTTCGAGAGAAAGTTGCGTTTGATTTACAACGTCTCGATATCGCGTTGGAGTCAATCAAAAAACTGCCGAATGTTAATGAAGCGGTTATTTTATCGACATGTAACCGAACAGAAATATACTGTGCTGGCAATCATGCAATTGATGTTTCGATGTTGCAGACTTGGTTGGCTGACTATCATTGTGTTAATTCAGAAGACCTCGAAAACTGTAGCTTTGTCTATGATGGTAAAGATGCGATTGTTCATTTAATGCGTGTTGCTGCTGGCTTGGACTCTCTTGTTCTGGGAGAGCCACAGATTTTAGGGCAGCTGAAATCAGCCTATGCTTCAGCACAAGAATATCAGGCTGTTCAAGGGAAACTAGGTCGGCTCTTTGAACATTGTTTCTCTGTCGCCAAGAAAGTACGCACTGATACGGCGATTGGTGAAAACCCAGTGTCGGTCGCCGCTGCTGCCGTCAATATGGCTCGCCAGCTCTTCTCAGATTTTTCAGACAATACTGCTTTACTTATCGGGGCGGGTAAAACCACTGAGTTAGTGGCTAGGCACCTGAAACAAAGTGGTATTAAAAAGATCATAATTGCAAATCGAACGCTGGCTCGTGCCCAGGATCTGTCGAGTCTGGTTGAAGGTGAGGCAGCTTTATTAGGTGATATTCCAGATTTATTAATCGATGCCGATATTGTGATTGCGTCGACGGCTAGCTCC
>NZ_LWGG01001248.1:0-733 GCF_001635365.1 Oleiphilus sp. HI0128
TCTGGCCTTCCAGTATGGTGCTCGCACACTTCATCTTTAACTACACTATTGGTGATAAAAGGGTCCTGGAAGTTGGTTGCGGCATGGCTTTATCGAGTTTATTACTAAATAAGCAGCACGCCGATATTACTGCCACTGACTACCACCCTGAAACTGAAAAATTCTTACAACGAAATACCGAACTTAATAGCGACGCCGACATCACCTTTGAACGTATAGACTGGGCTAAAGATAATGATAGCTTAGGCCTTTTCGACCTGATCATTGGTAGCGATATATTATATGAAGACGAACACATTAGCTTATTAGCTAATTTCTTTGAAAGACACTCCAAGCCAACAAGTGAGGTCATTTTGGTAGATCCTGGGCGCGGCAAAAAAAACAAACTCAGCAAACGAATGATTGACTTTGGTTTTAGCTCAAGCCACTTTAAGCCTGAGCATACCGACTATTTAGAGGGCCAGTTCAAAGGCCATATTCTAAAGTTTTCACGCTAGCCGTAGGCTGCGCTACTCAGGTCAAAGCAGAGCTAATGCCACATAATCTTCAACGCAAGGTAGGGCGCAACAAAAAACACCAAAGTCATGACTTTGTACTGGCTTAGAAAGCTAAGATAAACAGGGGCCAGTTGCTTTTCCTCAAGATCAAACATCTTGCTGTGTATCGATGTAATGGCCTCTTTGAAAAATACCACCGCGATACTAGCCAGAGACAGATAAGCAAGATTAATCAA
>NZ_LWGG01001249.1:0-752 GCF_001635365.1 Oleiphilus sp. HI0128
CTTTCAAGCTTAACAGGAGATACCACTTTTCGCCGTATTATTTACCATTTTATGAGTATTCTTCAGGTTTTGTATGACCCAGATCATTCTTGAAGTGCCATCGCTTTACTCTGCTCCATGTTATGATACGCGCCGTCCTTTCAATCACTTCGAGTTTCCGATGACTATTGAAATCATTCCCTTTGAACGCTTGCTCATCGCTTTTATCCCTACTTTCTTTGTGATTGCTCTAATGCGATATTGGGGGCTGGCATACGGAAAAGCCTGTTACTCAATCATCCGCATGCTACTCCAGCTGCTATTAATTGGCTACGCGCTGATCATGATCTTCGAATCAGAAAGCAGCTTGCTCACCTTGGCTGTTCTATCAGTGATGATGCTGGCATCGAGCTGGATATCTCTAAACACGCTGTCAGATAGCACTGGCAACAACGCACTATCAACAAAGGGACGCTTTCAGTTATTCAGTAAAGCGCTGATTGCGGTATTTATTGGTGGCGGTTTAATGCTTGCTCTGGTCACACAGCTAGTGTTACAGCTAGACCCTTGGTACTTGCCACGTTATATGATTCCACTAGCCGGGATGATTTTTGCAACCTCAATGACCAGCATTAGTTTGGCTGGCGAACGTTTACAGGCTGAACTTCGTAGTGGCCATGTTTACGAAACTGCACGGAATACGGCTTTCAACACGGCAATGATTCCAAATATCAATGCAATGTTCGCCGTCGGTCTGGTCTCGCTACCTGGAA
>NZ_LWGG01001250.1:0-1408 GCF_001635365.1 Oleiphilus sp. HI0128
AAGCAAAGTTGATTCCCGACATAATACACCAGGCTGGCACTCTCCCTGTTACATTCCACACCTACAAGAAGTGGTAGATAGCGTACCAAATACTCGAAGCTGGCAATTTGAAGTAAAGAACGATCATCGGCATGTATTGAAACTAATTGTAAAGCGATTACAAGATTTTTTTCGCAGCAATAATCTTTATGATAAGGCAACGGTTACTTCTGCCAGCCGCTGGATTCTACATGAAATAAACCGATTATCGCCAGAAATAGACACCGGCTATGTCGCAGAATACCGGTATCGCAGGCCATTGAAGACCGCTGTATCGCTCGATTGCAAGCTACTGGTCATCAACAACAGGTTGATTAGCCCAACCTTATTGAGAAACGCAAAATCTTATGGGCTTGAGGTATCATGTTGGACGGTGAATAGTATTGAAAGAATGGAAACCCTAAAAGCAATGGGCGTTCATAGTATTATCACTGATATTCCGAGCTCTGCACTGCATCACTTTAATTAGATATCGCGCTTTCAAACAACTAAGCTAGGCAAGCCAAAAACGGCTACTTACCATAAGGCTAAGAGCGGAACATAATCACCCTTAGCCTTCATCTTTAATTCAAATACGCTTCCTGAAAATCTGAAACCCCATTATCATTAGAGTCCGAATTGTCAGGTTTAGTATTTAACAGATACTCTTCGATATTTGTTAAATTATCCTTATCCAAGTCTTTGAACTTATCGCTTGGGTCACTATCATCCAAGCCGTAAAGCATCTCGAATATTCCCGGCATCCCGTCTGAATCTTGATCCGTCACACCGATAGGCATTATATCGACGAGCGAGTCATACACACTTAATAACGCAAAGTCACTCTGGCCTGCGACTTGTTGCGGCAAGACTTTCATCATTAGCTCATCTTCTGTGGCTTGCTGTATCAGATACTTTGTTGGTTCGCCATCATCTGTAGGCTTATTGTCCTCGATATAGACTGCCCGCGTTTCTTGAGAGTTAAATAAAGAACTAGGATCGTCAACGATAGCAATGAAGTGCTGGTTTTCTTCATGAAGATCATAAAACGTCGAGTATTCAGCTAAACCGTATGATTTATGCAACAAACTGCCTGCCACCGGCACCTCTAGTGAAGCCAGAGTAAGTTGATGCCCAGATCCGAAGTAGATCAATTCACCATTTTCAGATAACTGAATGGGCCCGCTAAGCGGTTTCTCTGATGATTCAAAAATAGTGGATATTTCATCAGAGGCAATACCAAACGTCGATAAGTCCAAGGTCATTGAAAGTACTTCATTGTTTGGATGATTATCTACACGAACAACTGCAAGAATATCAACCAAAGTAGTGCAGCTGTCATTGCGACAGGCTAATTTAATACTGTCTGGCAAAACATCATATTCGATGT
>NZ_LWGG01001251.1:0-820 GCF_001635365.1 Oleiphilus sp. HI0128
GAATTTCTGGTTATTGAGTCGAGTGATGATATCACCCTGTTTAATCCCTGCTTCACGTGCTGCACCCGACTCTACCTGGATAACATGAACACCGCCATCCAAATTCAAATCATCCAAGGTCTCATGATCAAGTTCTCGCACTTTAATGCCAATACGGTTCGTCTTCTCTACCTGAGGTTTATTTTGTAAAGCGCTCGCACTTTCGTCAGTCGGAAGCTCACCAATCTCGACACTCACTGATTTCTCATCTCCATCACGAACAACTTTTAGTTTGGCCTTGTCACCAACCTTTGTTCGCCCTACCAGCTGCGGTAGTTCAGATGAGAAATCAATCTCTTCTCCTTCATACTCGATAATTACATCACCAGTTTGAATACCTGCTTGGTCTGCAGGCGAGTCCTCAACCACCTGAGCAACTAAAGCACCGTAAGGACGATCCAAACCAAAGGAGTCAGCAAGATCTTTGTTAACTTCCTGGATCAAGACCCCTAACCAACCACGCGCGACATAACCTTGGCCTTTGAGCTGAGCTACGACCTCCATTGCGACATCAATTGGAATCGCAAAAGAAACGCCCATAAAGCCACCTGAACGAGTATAAATTTGAGAATTAATACCAACAACTTCACCATCCATATTGAATAGTGGGCCGCCAGAATTACCTGGATTAATCGCTACGTCAGTCTGAATAAAAGGTACATAATTTTCGTTAGGGAGGCTACGCCCCTTGGCACTAACAATTCCGGCAGTAACGGTGTAATCAAAACCAAAAGGAGACCCTATAGCAAAGACCCACTCACCAACCTTAAGCGGCTTTGAC
>NZ_LWGG01001252.1:0-10649 GCF_001635365.1 Oleiphilus sp. HI0128
TGCAAGCACGTTCAGCATCATTGCCGCATCTTCTGCAGTGAGAGCCATCGGGCCAGCTTGGTCAAGACTTGATGCGAAGGCAATCATTCCGTAGCGTGAAACACGGCCGTAGGTTGGTTTTAATCCGGTTAAGCCGCAAAGAGAAGCAGGCTGGCGAATAGAGCCGCCGGTATCGGTTGCGGTTGCTATTGGCACAAGTCGAGCGGCAACGGCAGCTGCTGAACCGCCAGATGAACCACCGGGTACAAGTTGCTCTTCTTGGCTCCAAGGGTTGATAACTTTGCCAAAATAACTTGTCTCGTTAGATGAGCCCATCGCGAATTCATCCATGTTTGTTTTACCTAAACAAACTGCGCCCGCATTTTTAAAATTGCTGACGATGGTGGCGTCATAAGGCGGAATAAAGTTATCTAGCATTTTTGAGGCGCAGGTAGTTAACACGCCTTCGGTGCAGAAGATGTCCTTATGTGCAAAGGGAATACCTGTCCAGGGTGTTGCCTTGCCGCTTGCGATAATCTCATCGGCTGCTTTCGCCTGTGCAAGCGCTTGTTCTTCGGTAACGGTAATGAAACTATTATATTGGCCGTCAAGCTTCTTGATTCTGTCTAGAAAGTATTGGCTGAGCTCGAGGCTTGAAAACTCGCCGCTAGCAAGCCCTGTTGATAATTGTTTTACAGTTTTGTTTAGCATGTTTAGTTAGCTTTCGAATAGAGTGAATGTTGTGCTATCGATAATAATGTGATGTTGCTAATGGATAGGTGGACGTTCACCTTACTCAATAACCTTTGGCACAAGAAATAAACCGTCTTCAGTGTTGGGGGCGACAGTTTGGAGCTTTTCTCTTTTATCGCTTTCAGTGACAACATCTGGACGTAGAACCTGTACAGCATCCATTGGGTGAGCCATTGGTGGAATGTCTTCAGTATTGGCATTTTGTAGCTGATCAACCAATGACAGAATATTTGTTATATCGTTACTGATTTTCTCAACTTTATCGTCTTCGATATGAAGCCGAGCCAGGTGAGCAATTTTATTGATGTCTTCTGGATCGATGGACATGTTAATCCTCAAGCGTTGTCTTTTCTGGAGCATCAATTCGAAGCCACAGATTAGGTGTTAGGTAATTAAAAAATTGCCGCCATAATATCAGGAATAATTCCGGCCAGACAAATAAGAGGGGTTAATTAAATCGTATTGTTTAATATATGTTCAGAAATGGGGTAAATTAGCTTTAATTATCGTTCATTTTTCAATTCCGTCTTGCTCTATATAGGTACCGTTGTTAAAGTTGCTCGATTATTTTCTACGAATTGTTTAGGTTGATCTCACACCATGTTTAAAAAGATCCGAGGCTTATTTTCCAGCGATTTATCTATTGACCTAGGGACAGCTAATACGCTTATTTATGTTAGGGAACGAGGCATTGTTCTGGATGAACCTTCTGTAGTCGCTATTCGTAGCAACGGAGCGCAAAAAACAGTTGCAGCGGTTGGTGCTGAAGCAAAGCGTATGCTTGGTCGTACTCCTGGTAATATCACAGCAATTCGCCCATTGAAGGATGGAGTTATTGCAGACTTCGTTGTGACTGAAAAGATGTTGCAGCACTTTATTCACAAAGTTCACGAAAACAGCTTTATAACACCTAGCCCGCGTGTTTTGGTTTGTGTACCGAGTCGTTCAACTAAAGTTGAGCAAAAGGCCATACGCGAGTCTGCTCTAGGTGCAGGTGCCCGTGAAGTTTATTTGATTGAAGAACCAATGGCTGCTGCGATTGGTGCCGGTTTACCCGTTGAAGAAGCAAGTGGCTCTATGGTCGTTGATATTGGTGGTGGTACGACTGAAATTGCCATCATTTCTCTAAACGGCATTGTTTATGCTGACTCAGTAAAAGTTGGTGGTGACCGCTTTGATGAAGCAATTGTTACTTATGTTCGTCGTAACTACGGCAGCCTAATTGGTGATACCACTGCAGAGAAGATTAAACAGGAAGTCGGTTGTGCATACGAAGGTCTTGAACTTCGAGAGATCGATGTACGTGGTCGCAATCTGGCAGAAGGTGTGCCTCGTGGCTTTACCTTGAACAGTGAAGAAATCCTCGAAGCGCTACAAGAGTCATTATCTGCGATTGTACAGGCAGTGAAAGGGGCTTTAGAGCAGTCACCTCCAGAGCTTGCATCAGATATTGCCGAGCGTGGTATTGTCCTGACAGGTGGCGGATCATTGCTCCGAGGTCTTGATCGACTTTTAAGTGAAGAAACAGGCCTTCCTGTTATTGTCGCAGAAGACCCGCTTACCTGCGTTGCTCGTGGTGGTGGTAAAGCAATCGAATTGATCGATAATAGCTCGGATGGCTTATATCCAATTGAATAAAAAGCTGGGTAACATTGAGTAATGAAACTTGGCGCTTCTGATAAAACAATTTTTGTTCAAGGCCCTTATCTCGTATACAGGTTAATTCTAGCATCAGTCGTATCACTCTTATTGATATTCATTGATGTTAGATTTAGCTATCTAGACCCTGTTCGTGGAGTAATAAGCTCTGCGTTAACACCGGTTCACTGGTTGAGTGATTTACCGGTTTCTATTAGTGAAGGCTTGAGTGAAAGCTTTACGAGCCGTTCCGATCTCCAAGAAAAAATCGATTTAATGGAATCCCGCATGTTGGTGCTTGAGCGCAAAGCTCAAAAACTCGCATCAGTAACGGCTGAGTTAAATCGCTTGCGTGAGCTACTGAATGCTTCTCGCATTGTTGACGATGGTGTCGTTGTTACCGAAATGATCGGTGTTAGCCCTGATTCTGACAATCAATACATCTTGCTTAACAAGGGCAGTCAAGACAGGGTTTATCTCGGTCAGGCCGTTCTTGATTCACAGGGATTGATGGGGCAAGTGGTTGAAGTAAATGAATTTACCAGCCGGGTCCTACTTATCTCTGATAGTCGTCATGCGGTTCCTGTCCAAGTAAATAGAAATGGTGTTAGGGCGATTGCTTATGGTGTTGGGGCGCTCGACTATCTTGAGCTAGGAAATGTTCCAGATACCTCTGATATTGAGGTGGGTGATCTTTTGGTAAGTTCTGGTCTAGGGGGGCGCTTCCCGGAAGGCTATCCAGTGGCAAGGATTAGCCAGATATCGCACCATGATGGACGCTCCTTTGCAGAGGTTCGCGCCAGGCCTGAAGCACAGTTGAATAGAAGTCGTCTCTTGCTTTTGGTGTTTAAAGAGGGGCAAAACGATAGTACCGTCATCGATGAGAATAAAGAACAATCTAGTACTAAGCAGCATGCGTCTGACGAGGTAAACGAATGACTCAGTCGAGAGTAAGTTGGGTGGCCGTTGCATTGTCTTTCGCCGCAGCTGCCGTATTGGAATTGTTAGCAATGCCGCAAATGCTACTTGCCTTTCGTCCTGAGTGGATGGTATTGACTTTGATATACTGGTTATTGAGGCACCCCGAACGTATTGGTCTGTTTTCTGCTTTTATTGTGGGCGCAATCATGGATGTGCTGTCAGGTACTTATCTCGGTATTCATATAATTGCTTGCTGTATCGTCTCTTATTTGGTTTTGACGATGCATCAACGCTTAAAAATGTTTCCGGTACTACAGCAGTCCTTGGTAATATTTTTTATTATCGGAATTTTGTTGATGATTGTGATGACTATCAGAGGAGCGCTTGGCGCTGTCGATAATAATATGTCTTATCTGGGAGCTGCACTATCAAGCGCCTTAGTTTGGCCTTTTGTATTAATTTTCACCGACCGTCTTGTTTTTGCATTGCGATAATAAAAAAACGCTTTGATATGCCGCTTCGTTTCAATAGCTGCTAATCTTATTATTTTGACAGGAAAGTTTCAGGTAGTGCTATGAGTGAAGAGCTTTTAATTAACGTTACGCCGGTTGAAACTCGTGTAGCGCTTGTAGAAAACGGAATGCTGCAAGAAGTGTATATCGAGCGTTCAAGTTGTCGTGGCTTCGTTGGTAATATCTACAAAGGAAAAGTAGTCCGTGTGCTTCCTGGAATGGAGGCTGCATTTGTTGATATTGGTCTTGAGCGCGCCGCATTTATACACGTTTCTGATATCACCTCTAACCCACAAGTCGGTGAAACTGGCGAAAGTGAGAATAATGCAGATATCGCATTATTGTTGCGCGAAGGTCAAGAGCTTGTTGTTCAAGTCATCAAGGATCCCATTGGTACGAAAGGTGCCCGTTTAACCACTCAGCTGTCAATTGCTAGCCGTTACTTGGTTTATATCCCAAGTGTTTCACATATTGGTATATCTCAACGTATCGAAGATGAAGTAGAGCGAGAGCGTTTAAAGCAGCTTGTTTTGAATTGTCAGGTAGATAACGAAGAGGCAGGCTCGGGCTTTATTGTGCGTACTGCGGCCGAAGGTGCAGGAGAAGATGAGTTTACGGCAGATATAAAGTTCCTGGAGCGCCTTTGGAAAAAACTAAAGCAGCGAATCAAAGAGAACGCAATTCCATCTGTTGTCTATCAGGATTTGCCGCTGTTTACACGTGCGATAAGAGATCTGGTAAAGCCTCAAACCGAGAAAATTAGAATCGATTCAAAAGAAAGTTATGGGATTGTAAAGGAGTTCTCCGAAAACTTTCTCATTGATGTTAGTAAGCGGCTTGAGTATTACCCAGGTGAACGACCTGTATTCGATTTATATAATGTTGATGATGAAATTCAGAAGGCGCTGGGAAAAAAGGTTCAACTTAAGTCTGGTGGCTATCTAATCATTGATCAAACCGAAGCTATGACCACGATTGATGTGAATACCGGCGGTTTTGTCGGGCATCGTAATCTTGAAGAGACCATATTCAAGACCAATCTCGAAGCTGCAAGGACCATTGGTAGGCAATTGCGCTTAAGAAATCTTGGCGGGATTATCATTCTCGACTTCATCGATATGGAGGATGAGGAACATAAGCGCCAGGTTCTACGAATGTTAGAGAAAATGCTTGAGCGAGACCATGCACGTACAACGGTAAGTTGCGTTTCAGAGCTTGGCCTGGTTGAAATGACACGTAAGCGTACCACTGAAAGCTTGGGGCAAACCTTGTGTGAGCCTTGCCCTGTATGTGATGGCACTGGTGTGTTAAAGACCGCTGAAACAGTCTGTTATGAAATTATGCGTGAGATTCTCAGGGTGAATCGTGCTTATGACGCAAATATCTATTTGGTTATGGCTTCGCAAAACGTGATTGATCGCTTACTCGATGAGGAGTCTGACAATGTTGCTGACTTGGAAACCTTCATTGGCAAGCAAATCAAGTTTCAAGTAGAAGTCATGTATAATCAGGGACAATTTGATGTAGTCTTAGTCTAGCGTGACAATGTGAAGAATAAAATACTGAAAATCATTAGGATTAAGTTAATAACGATTGCCTTTTCGGTATTATTTCTGGTTGCCTTGTACGTACTCGGGCTAAGAATAGCCAGTATATTTCTTGAAGACTACCGTCCTGATCTAGAGCGTTACCTATCTGAGTTAAGTGGTCAGCGTGTTGAAATTCGTCAATTGAACTCTGCTTGGCGTGGTCTTGACCCAACGCTCAATATTCACGGCCTTAGCGTCAACGGGCAGAGCTACGCTTATGTTGGGCGTATACGTATACAGGCTTCATTCCTCAACTCTCTTCTTAATCTCCAGCCTTCTATCAAGGAAATCATGATTGAGCATACTGAGCTTAGTATGCAACAGTTTGAGGATGGTGCCTGGTCCGTCGCTTCAACACCGGTAGATTTAAAAGAATTGTTACAGCAGCAAGAGAAGGCGACACCAACTGCCTTGCCAATAGATATAGAAGCTCTACTTGGGCAAGCGAAAATCTACCTTAACGATTTAAGCCTCTCCTTACATAACAATAAAGGCTTGGTTCAAACTCTTAGAATTCCCAACAGCTCCTTAACTTACCACGATGATAGTGTCTTCATTAGCGGCTCGATTCGAGAGTCTGACAGTGCTAGTTCCTTATTATCTTTTTCTCTGGAAGGTAAGGGCGTGTTAACTGAATCAAGAATGAAGACTAGCTTATATATCGAAGCACGCTCCGCTGAATTCTTTGGTAAATTGCTACAAGTTTATAGCTGGGAAAGTCTATCAATTGATGATATTTCCGCAAGCACGCGTGCATGGTTAGAATTCGAAGGGTTTAGTCTTACATCAATTCAAGGCAACCTTCAGCTAAATGAAATGAATTGGCGTGCGGGGGAACAATCCGTTCCGCCAATACGAAACCTGGCTTTCGATTACCATTGGCAAAAGAGCAATCAGGGTCAGAATATGTCTGTTTACGGCCTTAATTTCTCCTGGAAAGGGAGCTTGTGTCAAAGCGATGTTATTAATATTAACAGTGATGCATCGCAAACAAAGGTATCGATGTCAGAACTCGATATTTACTGTCTTGCTCAATTGGGGCTCGCGTCTGGGCTTTTGTCAGATAATCTTCATGATCGTCTTGAGATTAGTCAGCCAGAAGGGCAACTAAAAAACGCCTGGATCAATATCGAACATCAAAAAGACGCCTCATCATTTACCTTTGAAGCTGAGCTTGATCAGGTCTCTCTAGATGCTTATGAAGGAACACCCTCCGGGATGGGTATCAATGGATATGTATTTGCTGATAATCAGGGAGGCTTCGTAAACTTTTCAAGTCATGACTTTGAGCTGGGTTTCCCGGAATTATTTCTTGAGCCTTGGACGATGGCAAAGGCTGATGGTTACGTTGCGTGGGATATTCAAGAAGACGGCGTAGACGTTTATTCTGATGGCTTGCGCTTGGTGCAACAAGACGGAGGTTTGGTATATGGTGATTTTTCTATAAGGCTAAACGGAGAGGGCGATGAAGATTACTTGGATTTAGCCATTGCTCTTCAAGATCTTAGTGCTCCCAGCGCTCCGTCTTTTGTGCCTTACTATATTGTTGGTTCAGGTCTACATGATTGGTTAGTCGATGCCTTAAGGTCCGGTACCGTTGTTTCAGGAGTTTACCTGGGGCACGGATCAGTTGAAACTATTACTGCAGACAACAGCTTTACTTCTAGCATCGACCTGAATACTGAAAACCTGGTGCTCGACTTTGACAGGAATTGGCCGCCTGCTGAGCAACTAAACGCGAATATCTCACTTCAAAATGGTCAGTTGCTGGTTATTGCTCCTGAGGCCAAAATTGTCGACACAAAGCTAAATGAAGTTCGAGCTACAATGCTTGAGCCTGAAGGGGCAGCCAGCTCAATACTTAGAATAGAAAGCAGTACAAAGGCTACATCTGAAAACTTACAGTATTGGTTGGCTGAGTCACCAATCTCTGAACATACTGAAGCTGTTGCAGAGCAGTTAGTGTTCGAAGGTGACTTTGATGTTGACGTACTCTTGGATATACCCGTATCCGAAGGAGATGACGGCGCTGAGCTTGCTTATCTTATTCGCTCGACTTTAGAAGGGGTTAAGCTTCATCATCCCGATTCTGGAATCAGTTTTGACCGCGTGACAGGTGTCCTCGACGTTACAGAAGATAAGGGCGTAACAGCTAATGACGTAGAGGTTATTGCTTTCGGGAAGCCTGCATTGCTAAATATTTCTACTTCTTTTGATCCAGCTACATACGATTATCTGCTTACTGATCTTGAAAGTAATGAATTTAGAGACCTCTCACAAACGAATATAAGCCTGGCAGGTAATACCGATATCGAACAGGTTTTCGACTTTTTTGGCTATCAAACTACGGCGTTTTTGGGTGGAAGCTTCGATTACCTCGCTGAACTATACCTCCCAAATCATAAGGAGTCTGAGCCTTTTGTTGATATTCGAAGTAATTTAAAAGGCTTGACGCGCGACTGGCCTTGGCCCTTGGCGAAACATGTTGATCAACGAGAGGATTTCATTACTCGTCTAAAACTCAAACCTTCGCAGATGTTGGTATTGTCTAAACTGAACTTGGATAATAGTCAGGCGCTCAACACCGAATTATTGTTTGTGGATGGTAAATTTTCATTTGGAGAGGTTTCGATAAATAAGGCTAGTATGGAAGCGCCAGACTTAAGTGGCCTCAACATCGCGGCTAATCTCAATGAACTAGATGCAGATTCATGGATCGACTTTGTAGGCGATTTAATAGCCTTACCTTGGGAGCTGGATAGTGATAATAATACGGAAAGTATTCTTAAGAAAGTTCAGTTAGATGTTGCTTCTACAACTGCATTTGATCATAAGTTAAAACAAGCTCGTATAGAAATTTCTCAGCCAAGTGATGAGTGGCAAGTTGAGTTGAGAGGCGAGGATATCTCCGGAAAAATAGTTCTGCCGAATACTGATGGCTCTATCAAGGCAGATTTCAGCAAACTGGTATTAAGTAGCGATACACCAAGTTCAGACTTAAAGGAAGATAGTGCGCCAATTGACCCTAGAACGCTTAGTAATGTCGAATTCTCCGCGTCTAACTTGCAGTTAGATGGTCGAAAACTAGGTGCTTGGAGTGGTAATTTGCAGTCGTCGCCAACAGGAGCGATATTCTCAAATATAAAAGGCAGTGTTAAAGGTAGCCAGTTTTCCGGACGGCTTAATTGGCAGGTTTCAGAAGACAATTTACAGACCAGCATTCTGACAATGGATGGCAAAGGTAGGCATTTTGAAAATGTATTCAGATTGGCAGGTATTGATCCTCTTGTGAGTAGTGATGACTTTAGTTCAAAGCTTGCGCTTACCTGGCCTGGTGCACCTAAGGACTTTTCGCTAGGTAAACTATCAGGCTCTCTGTCACTGATACTCGAAGATGGATTTCTGCAAACTGACGATGAAAAAACAGGTGCTTTACGTCTGTTCGGCATCTTGAACGCTGAAGCGATAATGCGTCGTTTAAAGCTGGATTTCTCCGACCTGTATAAAAGTGGGGTCGGCTTCGACTCTTTTACGATGAACTCAAGTATAGATCAGGGCTTACTTACACTCTCTAAACCCTTGGTCATTGATGGGCCGGCAGGGAAGTACACCATAAACGGAAGTAGTGACTTAGCGAGTAAGGCGCTGGACCTGGACATGCTTATTGAGCTGCCTTTTTCGCAGAATGTGCCTTTGGCAGCTCTCGTTCTTGGTGCTCCTCAAATTGGAGGTTTAGTTTGGCTTGCAGACAAATTGCTTGGTGAACCCTTAAGTGCTTTAACTACTTCCCGATACGATATTACGGGTACGTGGCAAAAGCCTATAGTGGAATTAAAAGAGGCGGTAAACGCGAGCAAGAAAAAACGTAAGACGACTCAAACGCCTCAGCGAGTAACGCCACCAATAGAAGAGAGTGATGCGGGTGCAGAAAGCAATTTGGCACCGAATTAAAATACTACGACATCAATCAATTATATAAGGTAACGCCGTGGTTCGAGTTGCATGCATTCAAACGGTCAGTACTGATGAGCCAGAAGAAAATTTCAAGCTGGCGATGGAGGTACTCGAGCGTGAATTTTCTGGTTCTGATTGTGAGCTAGTTGTTTTCCCTGAAAACTTTCTTTATTTCGGCAGCGCACTAAATTCCCAGCTTCAGGAAAAGTTCGAAGGATATTTGGAAGCCTTTCGTCAATTTGCCAAAAATAATTCTATCAACCTGGTTTTGGGTAGTTTGCCGTTCCCCGCTTCGCTCTCACTTAGTTCACAAGGGAAGCAACGATATTTTAGTCGTAGTCTTCTGATTAATATCTCAGGTGAAGTACAGGCCTACTATGATAAGCAACATTTATTTGATGTTGAGGTCGGTGATGAGCATGGCGAGTATCGTGAGTCGGATACCTTTTGTCCCGGTGAAAGAACCGTAGTTGAAACGATAAGTTTCGAAGATGGTACTCAGGCCGGAATCGGATTTTCAATTTGCTATGATTTGCGCTTTCCAGAGATGTATCAGGACATGCGTAGGGCAAGGGCAAAAATATTACTTGTACCTTCTGCTTTTACCGAAAAAACCGGCCAAGCTCATTGGGAGTTATTGTTGCGTGCGCGAGCTATTGAAAACCAGTGCTTTGTTATTGCTGCAAATCAGGGTGGAGAGCATAGCCGTGGGCGTAAAACTTGGGGACAGAGTATGATCATCGACCCTTGGGGAAACATATTAAACCAGCTCGGCAAAGGAGCTGGTATTTGTAGTGCGAATTTGGATTTTAAAGGCTTGAATAAAATTCGCGCAGCGATGCCGCTATTTTCAAGTTAGCTGGCTTTACTCAATATCTTGAGTAATCGTTCGAATATATTGAAACAGCTTTTTACCCGCGCCAGTATTCTTTTGCTGGTCGTGATCTTTCTTAGCGTTGCGAACGAGCGCTCTCAGGTGTTGTACGTCTGTATCAGGGTTGTCGGAAATAAAATTACTAAGCACATCATTTCCACCGCTAATCAAACGGTCTCTCCAGGACTCCATTTGGTGAAGCTCTTGAGCATATCGTTGACTGCTGGAGTCAAACTGATCAATTGCGAACTGAATCGCTTCAGCGTCTTCTGCGCGCATTAGCTTACCAATGAATTGAAGGTGCCGCCTTTTCGCCTCATTTTGACGAATATTGTAGGACTCTTTTATTGCATGAGTCAGATCTTCACTCATTGGCACTTTTTTTAGCTGAGCTGGCTTTAGTTCAGTAAGTTTTCGGCCTAAAGCCTG
>NZ_LWGG01001253.1:0-1077 GCF_001635365.1 Oleiphilus sp. HI0128
GGCTATATCCATGTGCTATCAGTGCTGGATGGAAAAGTACTTGCACGGAAATACCCTGACAGTGATGGTGTCATGGGTGAGATGATTGTAAAGGGCGACCGGCTATATGTTTATGCACGTTCTGGTGACATAGTATCGTATCAGTTGAATTCGAAGGTAAAGGACCTTAGACCCTTGGGTTCGAGGTTTAGAAATAGAAGACTTTTCGAAGAGTCGTCTAACGAATATAGAGATTAAAGGTAGATAGATGGTTCCTGTAATAGCGCTAGTAGGTCGTCCTAATGTAGGTAAATCTACCTTATTCAATCGTTTGACCAAAACAAAAGATGCAATTGTCGCAGACTACGCAGGCTTAACTCGGGATCGTAAGTACGGCTCTGGAGTGGCGTTGGATAAGAAGTTCATTACTATCGATACCGGTGGTATAAGTGGTGATGAAGTCGGGATCGATGCTGTCATGGCTGAGCAGTCCTTGTTGGCAATAGAAGAGGCTGATCTAATCTTCTTTGTTGTGGATGGCCGGGATGGATTGACCCCTATTGATGAAGAGATAGCTCGTCATATCCGACAAACGGGAAAACCTTATACCCTGGTTGTTAATAAAATTGATGGCCTTAATGCTGATACTGTTGCCAATGATTTCTACTCGCTGGGTATGGAGAAGCTGCGCTTAACCGCAGCCTCNCATAACCGCGGTGTTAAATCGCTGATCGAAGATGCAATGGAGGACTTCCCGGAACAAATCGAGGAAGATGATGAAGCAAATGGTTGTAAAATTGGTATTATCGGACGACCAAATGTTGGTAAGTCTACCTTGGTTAATCGACTGCTTGGTGAAGACCGTGTTGTTGTTTATGATCAACCTGGTACCACGAGAGATAGCGTCTATATTCCTTACGAACGCCGAGAAAAGCCCTATACCTTGATCGATACGGCAGGTGTGCGCCGTAGGAAAAATGTTAAAGAGGCGGTAGAGAAATTCTCCATCATCAAGACCTTGCAAGCGATACAAGATGCCAACGTTGTTGTTGTCGTTATCGATGCCAGAGAAGGTGTCGTTGAGCAGGATCTTCACCT
>NZ_LWGG01001254.1:0-730 GCF_001635365.1 Oleiphilus sp. HI0128
AACAAGCGCTTACAAGTGCCAGTACAAAACCTGAACCCACAGCTTGTGGAACCTGCCCAACAGCATTCTGCCCGTATAACTCCCCCACCTTAACTGAAACCGCTTGGGAGATCCCCAGTGGCACCATAAAACTTAAGGTAGCTGCCTGAAGCGCAACATGATGAGCAGCCAGAGCTGTCGCCCCCAACCACCCAATCATGATTGCTGCAGCCGAAAACATTCCCACCTCCATTGCATGGGCCAAAGCGATAGGTAATCCAAGCCTTAGCGTTTCAAGAAATTGCGAAAGAGAAAAGTTTTGCCAGCCCTTCCAAAAAGGAAATCCCTTAAATTCATCGCGTCGATAACTCAAAAACACCAATCCCAGAAACATCGCCCAGGAAATAATACAGGTTCCTAAGGCTATGCCTTCCAGGCCCATTTTTGGAAAACCCAAATAGCCTTCCATCAACACCAGACTAACCGGGTAATTTGAAACGGCTGCTATTAGGCTAATAGGAAGAATAAGCCTTGAATTACCTAAGCCAACAACCAAACTGCGCATCAAGATAAAACCAAATGCTGGCAACAATGCCCATAAAACAAGATCTAAATATGATTGAGCAAAAAAAACCAGCTCAGACAGCTGGCCAAAGAAAAGTAAGACAGGCGAGATATTAACCAAGCCAAAAGCAAAGACGACAAAAAGAATCACCACCAATAAGCTACCAGACAAGACTGCACGGTGGAT
>NZ_LWGG01001255.1:0-861 GCF_001635365.1 Oleiphilus sp. HI0128
TTAGGAAAAGGACGAAATGTTTGGTACTGCATGGGCTACACGCTAGCGTCTGACCGATCTGAATCAGTCGCTCTGCACGATTGCGACATTGTTACCTATGACAGAGAACTATTAGCAAGACTGATCTACCCGGTTGCCAACCCTCGCTTCAACTATGAGTTCTGTAAAGGTTTCTATGCTCGCGTTGCTGAAGGCAAAATAAATGGCCGCGTTAGCCGTTTGCTGGTAACGCCGCTATTACGAGCCTTAAAGAAAGTCTATGGCGAATTAGAGTATCTACAATTTATGGATAGCTTTCGTTACCCACTCGCCGGTGAGTTTTCCTTCCGTAAAGATGTGCTTAACGACATTCGCATTCCCAGCGACTGGGGTTTGGAAATAGGTGTGCTTTCTGAGATGCACCGCAACTACGCCAACAATAGGCTGTGCCAGGTAGACATTGCCGATGTTTACGACCACAAACACCAGGACTTGTCAGCTGAAAATGATCAGGGAGGCTTATCCAAGATGTCGATCGATATCTCAAAGGCCTTATTTAGAAAACTGGCAACTCACGGCAAGACCTTTAACACTGAAACATTCCGCTCAATTAAAGCGACCTACTTTAGAATCGCGCTCGATTTTGTCGAAACTTATCACAACGATGCTTTGATGAATGGCTTGTCGCTGGATATTCATCAGGAAGAAAAAGCCGTCGAGCTTTTTGCTCACAACATCATGAAAGCTGGTGAAGCCTTCCTCGAGAAGCCGATGGATACCCCTTTCATTCCTAGTTGGAACAGAGTTATTAGCGCCAAGCCCGATATTCTCGAAAGACTATATGCAGCGGTGGAGGCTGACAATAAGGAGTTTTTCTCACAA
>NZ_LWGG01001256.1:0-1011 GCF_001635365.1 Oleiphilus sp. HI0128
ATTGTGTGGGTAGATAAGGTTATCCGTTTTGCATTATTTGGACAAAACAGCGTACAAGAGAGTGAGCTAAAAGATCATACCCAATGTCGCCTTGGGAAATACCTAATGTCTGATAAAGGACAGCAGCTAAGTTCCAAGAGTCGCTTCAAAGAGCTTTATGAAGATGTTCATCCGAAAGTACACGCTAAGGGCATAGAAATCTATAAGGTCGCACGAGCAGGCGCTGAACCATTATCTCTGCAGGGTGCAGTTGAAGAGCTTATTGGCTTATCAGATAGCGTATTGGATATTCTTAATGAATTTATCCAGCACCGTTAGAATTTCTTAGACCTTGCAATATTACCTCTGTTTCAGAAGGTGAAAAACAGCCCGCCAATATGAGGCTTGTGGCGCTTCGAAATGCTTGCTTTAGATCTCGCCGGCAATGCTAGGTTTAGGTCTGCTTTCAAAAGCAAAAAAAGTGGCGTATTAATCATAGCAACAAATTTAGCGACGCTAAGCTTCATCTATTTTTTTGCACAACTGCAAATTCAAAGCTTAGCTAAAGCACTATTTCTCTAGCTTCAAAAGCACCCTGCGATTCAGCTCTTGCGCCTGAGCCGAGTCTTCTTTTCTGGCTGGTCTAGAGTCACCATAGCCTTTAGCACTGATACGAGCTTCTGCGACTCCCTCAGAAATAAAGAAGTCCATTAAGGTTTCCGCGCGTCTTTCGCTTAGTTCCTGCTCGGAGGTGATTTCGCCATACAAGGATGCATAGCCATTTGTGTGAACCTCAATAACAATTGGCTTTGCTTGCTTTCGAAGCTCTGGTAGCAAGCTATCCAAAATAGACGCCCCTGAACGAGCCAAGTCATAAGACCCTGCATTAAAAAGAACACGAGAACTAAGTTGCAAGCTTAGGTAGGGTTCAGAATCTTCTATTTGAACATGCTGTTTTAAGTTTCCTGTATTGATAAGCGTGGCGAGTACTGAAGCATCAAGTTCGCCACCCTCTTGGCCAATACCGGTCAA
>NZ_LWGG01001257.1:0-1092 GCF_001635365.1 Oleiphilus sp. HI0128
TAATATAAAGGGTATTAAATGCTAAGCATACTTCGCAGTATTGTTCAGGAAGTGAATAGTGCCGCTAGTCTTGAGGAAGCACTGAATATTATTGTCAGTCGCGTTCAGGAGGCTATGAGTACGGAAGTATGTTCCATCTATCTTCTTGATCCGGCAGAAAATCGTTATGTCTTGCGTGCCTCTCGTGGCTTGCGGGAAGATGCGATCGGGAACGTGAGCTTGGGTTATTCAGAGGGTCTGGTTGGTTTGGTTGGTGTTAGGGAAGAGCCGATAAACCTCGAAGATGCCCAGCAGCATGAACGCTACCGCTATTTGCCTGAAACGGGAGAAGAGCGTTTTACAAGCTTTCTTGGTGTTCCAATCATTCATCATAAAAAGGTATTGGGTGTATTGGTTGTTCAGGAAGCCAGTAACCTGCGTAAGTTTGATGAAGGTGAAGAAGCTTTTCTAGTTACGGTTTCTGCACAGCTGGCGAGCGTTATAGCGCATTCAGAAGCAACTAAAGCAATTGAGTCAGTTTCTGAGAGTGGGAAAGTAGCGCAGGATATCGCCTTCAAGGGTATCGCTGGTGCACCAGGCGTTGCGATTGGTCGCAGTGTTGTTGTTTTTCCGCTTGCCGACCTGGATGCGGTGCCTGATAGAAGTGCTGAAAATATTGATGATGATATCATTTCATTTGAAAATGCGGTTGAGTCCGTCCGTAAAGATATTCAAAGCGTCGGTGAGCGTTTATCTACCCAGTTAAGGCCTGAAGAACAAGCTTTGTTTGATGTCTATCTTGGTATGTTGGATGACAATGCTCTGGCAGGAGAAGTGATCACCCAGATAAAAGCCGGGAAGTCTGCCCAAACCGCATTAAAAAATACCATTAGTGAATATGCACGTCATTTTGAAATGATGAATGATGCCTATCTCAGCGAAAGAGCTGTAGATATAAAAGATCTGGGTTGCCGTATACTTTCATACCTGCAAACAGCGGATAAAAAACAGCATGACTATCCCGATAATGCGATCCTGGTCAGTGAAGAATTAACCCCTACTATGTTGGGTGAAATTCCGAAAGAGAAGCTACTCGGTCTTGTTTCGATTAAA
>NZ_LWGG01001258.1:0-878 GCF_001635365.1 Oleiphilus sp. HI0128
CTCCAAAGTTACGGTCTCGCTCCCGATAACTAGTGTGCTCAGAAAAAGAAGCGGTAACCAGAATATTTGCCTACTAATTTTCATTTTATGTCCTATGCTATTGTTAGCTGTGCAAAAAATTAAAAAGCACGTGTAATAACAAGTACTTTATTGCGTAAACTGAGTGTTGCGTCAAAAGTACAAATCGTTGCTCAGGGTTTTACCTATTTGCTTAAGTATCAAGCATTCTGCTAAATACTTAAGCAAGTAACATACCGCTCTGAACATCGTTAGGGGAGCTATATATATGGCCGGTATTCTGGACAGTGTTAACCAACGAACTCAGCTCGTTGGGCAGAATCGACTGGAATTATTGTTGTTTAAGCTTCAGGGTCAGCAGATATACGGAATTAACGTTTTTAAGGTTAAAGAAGTATTGCAGTGCCCTAAGTTAACTATGATGCCACAACGACATCCTGTTGTTCGCGGTGTCGCGCATATTCGTGGTGGAACTATCCCTATTATGGATATGGGGATGGCAACAGGACAGATGCCGATTGCGGAAGAGACAATTCCCAATAGCTTTGTCATTATTACTGAATACAACAGAAAGACTCAAGGCTTCCTGGTTGGTGATGTTGAACGTATCGTTAACCTTAATTGGGAAGAGATTCATCCGCCGCCAAAGGGTGCCGGACGCGAAAATTACCTGACTGCCGTCACTCGTATCGATAATAAGCTTGTAGAAATTATCGATGTAGAGAAGATTCTTTCTGAAGTGGCGCCTGTAGAAGAAACCGTTAACGAAGAGTTCGTAGAACAGGTGTGTGAACGTAATAGTGAATCGCCGCCTACCGTTCTGGTCGCTGATGACTCGGTGGTTGCGCGTAAGCAAATAC
>NZ_LWGG01001259.1:0-1229 GCF_001635365.1 Oleiphilus sp. HI0128
TTATTGATAAAGATACAACCTTGGTCAAAATGTTACGGTCGGGGAAATAAGTCTCAAATCCAACTTAGGAGAATAATATGAAGAAGTTAATTTTATCTGGTCTATTGGCGCTTGGTACTCTTGGCCCAGTAGGTGTTGCGAATGCCGCTGATTATGCGATCGATGTAAAGGGCGCGCATGCATTTGTTTCCTTTAAGATAAAGCACTTGGGTTATAGCTGGCTTTTAGGGCGCTTTAATGAGTTTGACGGTAGTTTTTCTTATGATGCTGCAGCACCTGAAAAATCTTCAATTAATGTGACAATTCAAACTGATAGTATTGATTCCAATCATGCTGAACGTGATAAGCATTTAAAAAGTGATGACTTCCTAGATGTTAAGAAGTTTCCGCTTGCGACCTTTAAAAGTACGAACTTTAAGGCGATTGATGAAGATAGTGCGATAGTAACGGGGAATTTCGAGCTTCATGGGGTAAGTAAAAGTATTAGTTTCCCGGTTGAAAAGGTGGGTGAAGGGAAAGATCCTTGGGGTGGTTATCGAGCTGGGTTCACCGGTAAGACGAGCTTAAAGCTTGCTGATTACGGTATTACCCGTAACTTGGGCCCTGCTTCGACACACGTAGAAATTGAGCTGAACATCGAAGGTATTCGACAGTAGCCCCTAATTCAGGATAATTATTGTAACCGGCTAGTAAGTAATTACTCGCCGGTTTTTTCTTTAAATTCGCATAAGTCCTCAATTAAGCAGGCGCCGCATTTAGGTTTTCTGGCAACGCATGTGTAACGTCCGTGAAGAATAAGCCAGTGGTGAGCGTCTAATAAGAACTCTTTGGGAACAAATTTAAGAAGCTTCTTTTCAACTTCCAGTACATTCTTACCGGGTGCGATTTTTGTCCGATTGGACACTCTAAAAATATGCGTGTCGACGGCCATGGCAACTTGTTTAAATGCCGTGTTCAATACCACGTTTGCAGTTTTTCTTCCTACACCAGGCAAAGCCTCAAGCTCTTCTCTGGTTTGTGGGACCTCACTATTATGCTTATCTATCAGTATGTTGCATGTTTTAATGACGTTTTCTGCTTTTGCATTAAACAGGCCAATGGTTTTTATATAAGCCTTTAAGCCATCAAGGCCCAAGTCTCTAATTGTTTCGGGGGTATTGGCAATGGGAAACAGTTTATCGGTTGCTTTATTTACACCTTTGTCAGTTGCTTGGGCTGATAAGACGACA
>NZ_LWGG01001260.1:0-743 GCF_001635365.1 Oleiphilus sp. HI0128
GTGCAGTTAAAGAAGTAGGTGTTGAAGTACCAGTTGTCGTACGACTTGAAGGTACAAATGCTGAAGCGGGCAGAGAAGTGCTTGCTAGCTCTGATTTGGATATTATCGCGGCAGAATCATTGACAGATGCTGCAGAAAAAGTTGTCGCTGCAGCGGAGGGTAAATAATGTCAGTTTTAATTAATAAAGATACAAAAGTTATCTGTCAGGGTTTTACTGGTGGGCAAGGTACTTTCCACTCAGAGCAAGCTATTGCATATGGCACGCAAATGGTTGGTGGTGTAAGTCCGGGTAAGGGTGGTCAGACTCATCTTGGTCTTCCAGTATTCAACACTGTTAGCGAAGCGGTTGAAGCTACGGGTGCGACGGCTACGGTTATCTATGTTCCAGCACCTTTCTGTAAAGATGCGATTTTAGAGGCGATTGATGCAGGTATCGAGCTGATCGTTACCATTACTGAAGGCATTCCTACTTTGGATATGGTTGATGTGAAGGTTAAGCTTGATCAAGCTGGCGTTCGTATGATTGGACCAAACTGTCCTGGTGTTATCACCCCAGGAGAGACTAAGATCGGTATCATGCCTGGTCACATTCACCTACCAGGAAAGGTTGGTATTGTTTCTCGCTCAGGTACTTTGACTTATGAAGCGGTTAAGCAAACAACTGATGCAGGCTTCGGTCAGTCAAGTTGCGTAGGTATTGGTGGTGACCCAGTACCAGGTACTAGCTTTATTGATGTTTTGG
>NZ_LWGG01001261.1:0-1287 GCF_001635365.1 Oleiphilus sp. HI0128
AAAGGGTGATATCTTAAGAACTGTCGTCAAGGACATGCATAAGGAAGTCGATTCTGACACGCTTACACAAGCGTGTTTTGATCAGTGGCGCTTATCAGGGAGGCTGCCAAAAGCACCTTTAGATGAAACTTACTTTGCTCAAGCGAAGGATGAACTTGTCGATTTATCTACCTATATTGAGCGAGCTTTAGCGAAAGAAGCGTCAACTTTGGTTATCGACTTCCAGCTTTCTGGTAAGCGCATAGTTGGTTCACTAGTCCTACTGGATAGCGCTGTTTGCGAGTTTAGTTTGAGCCGGAGTTCGCCAGCGTTGTTCTTTTCTAGCTGGGTAAAACATGTTGTGGTCAACTATCTATTTCACCATCAAGTTGCACCGGGTCACGAGACGGGACTTGAGCTAAAAACCGAGTCAAGGTTGATTAATGCAGAGCAAGTAACGATCTTTCCTGAATTGAGTGCTGCTGACGCAAAATCTTATATGGAGGGTTTGCTAGAGCTCTTTACGCTAACAGGGCAAGAAGCACTGCCATTCCTACCGAAGACTGCCTTTAGTTGGATATTTGAAGGCGAGTCAAAAGCGAGAAAAATATTTGAAGGTAACAAACAGGGCTACAACGCGCGTGAAGGTGAAATGGATGACCCTTATTGGCAGCGCTATTGCCTTTATACTGATCACGCCGAGGTTCGAGTTTTACCTGATATAGAGTCGCAGCGACTTGTTAAGCAAGTTGCTGCCTATAAAGAAGAGTTTATTTTCACCGACTTGCAAGGGGAGGTTCTAAAATGAAAACGCTAGACCTCTGTCAGTTCCCGCTTGATTCATTGTCACTAATTGAAGCGAGCGCAGGAACCGGGAAAACCTATGCGGTCGCCAATCTCTACTTACGTTATTTGCTAGAACAAAAGCTCGGGGTAGATGAAATTCTGGTAGTGACCTTTACCGAGGCAGCAACGCAAGAGCTTCGTGATCGAGTCCGTGCACGAATTCAGGAGCTTTCCCAGGTATTAAATGGTGAACCTAGTGACGATGAGGTGCTGAATTATTTGTACCAACAATCATCGGATATTGAGGCAGATAAACTTCGTTTAAGAATCGCAGAACGTCAAATAGACCAATCTGAAATCCATACAATTCATGGTTTCTGTCAGCAGCTTCTGGCGCGTCATGCATTAGATTTAAATGTCGCTTTTACGCAAAACCTGATGGAAGACACCAAGCCTCTGTTGCTGCGGGTCTGTGAGGATTACTGGCGCCAGGAAGTCTTTGCTCTACCACAAGAGTTGTTA
>NZ_LWGG01001262.1:0-1032 GCF_001635365.1 Oleiphilus sp. HI0128
TCCTCGGTGTCGGAAAAACTTCTGCGATTCTGAACTTACTCAAACAAAAACCCGATAACGAACGATGGGCGGTACTCGTCAATGAATTTGGCGAAATTGGTGTAGACGGCAGTTTTTTTCAAGGTCAGAGCTCTCAAGAACAAGGCGTATTTATCAAAGAGGTGCCAGGCGGCTGTATGTGCTGTGCATCGGGCTTACCGATGCAAATTGCCTTAAACCAATTGCTTTCGCGCGCTAAACCGTCCGTTTGATTAGCAGCAGGACTCACCCGCCAAAGCAAGAAGAGTTAGAATCTCGACTCCGGAAAGCTCTGGCGCGTGATGCTGAAAAGTACGGTACAAAAAGACAGCTTTCTGCGATTGTAGCGACTAAGAAAACCAAAAAGATTACACAGCGAGTCAATGTACCCACTTTGATTATTCATGGTGCCGAAGATCGGCTCATTCCTATCAAGTTCGGAAGAAAAAATGCTGAACTGATTGAAGGTGCTGAATTCCGCGAGATAGAAGGGATGGCGCATGACTTTCCAAGACCCCTTGTTGGCTATCTGGCTTTTGTGGTTAGCAAGCACTTAGGAAAATCCTCTGATAGCGAATAGCTTGGTTAATGAATCGAATCACGCCGATGCGACCTTAAGGGGTCAAAGTACTTTAAATTATCTAAAAGAGCGTTTTCGAAAAGACTAGTTGAGCTCTGACATGCAAGCCAACAGTTCAGTTTCGATATCAGAGGCTAAGCCCTTGCCAATAATCTCAATTCGGCTTTCCAGGCATTCATCCAGTGCTACCTCGGTTAAGGCATCTGTTGTTAGGTTATAGCCGAATACTCCCTCGTCAGTGATAAACACGGCTTTCATTCGTTCAGCATTGACTCCACTCAAGAAGTTGAAAAGTGCAGCATGGCTAAAGGTCTTATCTGGCGAAAAGCGCCAGCCGATACTTTCGTAGCCCTCTCCCTTATTTGTTGCTTTTAAAAATCCTGTTTCCGGAATAGGCGAGTCCATGAGTAATCTAGGTGCGTCAGATTCATGAT
>NZ_LWGG01001263.1:0-11162 GCF_001635365.1 Oleiphilus sp. HI0128
TATAAAACTCATAAAATAGTGGATTAACAGGAATTTAGTTTAGTCCATACAACGTAAAGTCGCAGGGAATTTTGATGAGAAATTGTTTTATATCTATTGCTATACAAAAACTGATCCGCCAATAGTTTAGAGATGAGGCTCTCGCTTACAAATTACTTCTTTTTGATCAGTCTTTTGTTGTTGCAGGTGCTTCAATAGTTTTTTGGCAGAAGTCTTCACTTGTTTATTTTCATTCTTAGTCTGTAGCTCAATATACCTACCTAACATTTCACACTGTACGCATAAGTCCTGGAAACGCCCAAAGAGCGCTTGGTGGGCTTTGTAAGATTGTTTGGCTGAGTTTGTTTTGGAGCCAGTAAGCTCAGAGAGGTAGCGGCTTTTCTTAATTAGCTTACGGATATGGTGAAGGTCGTCATCTTGATTGCTTGAGGTTAAATTATCCATAAGTCGACTGATATTGTCTGATAGCTCAATTTGTTTGTCAGTAAGCTTGTCATCATTAGTTTTTCCACACAGCTGTTCAAATTCACTAGATCTAAGAAACTGCTTCCATTGTTTGTTGTCTCGAAGAAAACGTTCACTATTGGCGAATTCACAGAATGCTAACAGCTTCTCGTGACGTATTTTTTCGAGGTCTTGGTATAGTTGAGAAAGCCCCTCACCGTATGTGCCTTGCTCTTCACCAGAAATGACTGAAAGGTAGTTTAGAAATACGTCTAAATCTCTCAGCTCGCCAGTGAGCATTGCGTGCTGTTTTAAGTTCCGTAGGTGCTGATCAAGCGTTTTGTCTTTTGTTAAGGTGTAAATCATGCTAGCAATTGACCGGGTTTTTCTTAGACAAACTCTGTATTGATGAACAAATTCGGAATCTATATCTGCAAGACAGCCAGGCAATAAGCCCAAGGACATTTTGTGTAGTTTGAGTAAATTAGACCGGATTTGTGTTTGATCGCTTTCGGCGTCATGAGCTGCTTTGTTTACTTTACACATATATTCTTCATAGCTCGCCGACGTGGGCGTAATCAAGCGTCGTACTTTAGCCTGAAGAGGAGACAAAGCGGCCCAGCTTGGCGTATCAAGTTCTAAATGAACATAGCTGCAGGTAGGAAAACGTTTTATGGGTGTTTTTAATAGAAACTCGAGAAGTTCCTCAAAAGCGGGGTTATGGCCAACGATCAATACTTCATTTTCATCATCGCCGAGCTTATGCAGCCATTTTAGTAATTTCTTCCTGCTAAACGTGTATAGATCTTTGTCAGTTTTGACTTCAGTGAATGAGTTAGCGCATGTAAGGGTTGCCTGAATAGTTTGCCGTGCACGTTCTGCATTGCTGGAGTAGATGTTTGCTTGTAATGCGCCGTCAGCTTCAAGAATAGGAGACATGATAGCTATCTGACGTAATCCTCGCTTGTTCAGTGGTCTGTCTAAATCCGAAAGAGAAGGCTTAGAGCAACTGGACTTAGCGTGGCGTAAGAGATACAAGTGCTTCATCAGAAAGCCTCTAGAAATATCAAAAATGTTAGTGAGAAAAGTTCTTCCTCAATAATAAACCTTTTAGATGACAGTTAGTTTGCAAGGTTTTGATTGTATTTGCTAATTCTTACAGTTGTTCGTTGTTTTTGCTAAAGTGGTGTATGTCAAAAAACATGGATTAAGAAAGTACCTATGCCCAGCAAAGAACGATCAGACCTTAAAATATTATTATTACAAATCAGGGAAACCGAGCAAGTTAAGCAGGAAGAATTAGAAAGCTTTGCTCGATACAGTAAGCTTGATGTCACCCAATTTGATGTATTAAACGTTTTCGATCAGCCAGACTTTGCGAGAGATGTAGCGCAGGGCTACGATGCACTATTTGTAGGTGGAGCCAGTGAGGCAAATGTCTTGGAGCCTGAAACATATACTTTCGTGCCTCACGCTGAACGCTTGCTTTTACAGTGTGTCGAAAATGAAACCCCTGTATTTGCATCTTGTTTTGGTTTTCAGTTAGCTGCCCAAGCATTGGGACGTGAAATTATTGATGACAAAGAAAATTACGAGATGGGCACTATCCCAATATCTCTCACCGAACATGCTGCTTCAGATCAGGTCTTTCGTGGCATCAGAAATGACTTTCTCGCAGTATCGGTTCATCAGCAAAAAGCGATTTCGGCACCCGAAGGCTGCATAGAATTAGCCTATACCGATATTTGCTGCCATGCCTTTAGAGTTGCGAACAAACCATTCTGGGCATTCCAGTTCCATCCTGAAGTTGATCGAGATATTTTGATTGACAGGCTGACCTACTACAAAGAAAAATATACAGATGATGATGGGCATTTAACAGAGGTATTAGAAAGCGCCCAAGAAACACCAGAATCTAACCATTTGATAGGGTTGTTTGTTGATAGGGTGTTGTTAGGAAACTAATTGGCGGAGAGGGAGGGATTCGAACCCTCGATACCTTGCGGTATACACACTTTCCAGGCGTGCTCCTTCGGCCACTCGGACACCTCTCCGTTTTGAACTTTCTAGCTTCGCAAATGGTGTAAACCCTGTTACGCTCCCAGAAAGGTGCGCTACTCTAAACTAGCATTTTAATCATTGCAATAGTTGAACCCGTTAGTAGCTAATAAAAGTTAACTTATAGGTATATGTTCTCGTGAATATTCGGATTCCTCCACCACTTCAAACACTGATTGCAGCAGGCATTATGTATGGGCTGGATACTTTGATTTCAGTGAGTCTATATCGGTTTGGGCTCTTGGCTGGTATTGTTATGGCTGTCTTGGGGCTTGCGTCTGTGTTTTTCTTAATGCCAGCGGTATTTAGCTTCTGGAAAAATAAAACAACCGTTAACCCTATTAAACCTGAAAATGCGACCACGCTTGTGGTTGATGGAGTTTATAAGTACTCGAGAAATCCAATGTATGTGGGTATGGCAGCGCTGTTGCTTGCTTGGGCTGTGTATTTGGCAAACCCTTTTAACTTCTTAGTGTTTGCATTGTACGTCTATGTCATGACGGCAATTCAAATAAAGCCCGAAGAGCGTGCTTTGGTAAAGATCTTTGGGGCGAGTTACAGGGAGTATTGCGAACAAGTGAGAAGGTGGGTTTAGCAGCCTATTAGGTTAGAAAAAAATAGACTGCTATATGAGCTTTTACTAATTTTGATCAGGTATATTAATGGTTAGGTCAAATCCGCCGCCAACGCGGGGGGTAATTTGAAGCGGACCTTCATCAATACCGTGAGGAAGTTCAATCTTGTCAATTTGAGGAAGGTTGCCAATTGAAAAGGTAAGTTGATTGTCCTGTCTACTTAGCCCAAGATCGTTGGCACCGTCGCCACCAATATAGACAAAGTCGAAATCACCCTCGGGTACCGCGTAGCGTGTATCGTTCATGACTTCTTCCATTGTGCGAGTGTTAACCTCGTCGTAGGTTGGGATCACAACGTCAATAGGCGCGATGGTTGCTGAAGCAATCGCTGCATTTCGTAGCATTTCTTCACTGAGTAGGACAGAGCTGGCAGTGCCATCGACGTGGTTCTGTTGGTGCCCTAGCTTATCCATATCCTGGTCTACATTTTCAACCGGGGCAATTGTCAGGCTGGAGTAGGTTTTTTGAGTTGTCTCAATTTCCTGCTTTTTAGGCGTAACAATAATTGTCGAGTCCTTGATATAGGTTTCGGTTAACTCTGAACTGCTAAGAGATTTAACTTCTGCGCCAGCCATTAGTGGCAGTAGTAATAAAGGTGACGCTTTTAGGATGATGCTAGAGCTAGTGTTCATATTCGGTGCCTGCGATATTATACGATCAGCAGAATAACAGGTGAAAAAGTGAGCAACCTGTCAGCTATACTGTAATTATTTAGGCTGAGATCTGCTAATGCAAGGTTTATAGTCTATGTTTCTGTTAAGAAAAGTAATTATGCGGGATGTGTCTAGTTGAAGTTGCCCTTAGCTGAACGAGTTGGTGAGATGATTGCGTCACGCAGTAAGCGAAGTGACTATTTTCGATTATCCCAAAAAAATATATACATTTTCCCCTCGCGTGCGGGTTTTGCTTATCTGTTACTTTTGTTGTTGATGCTGATAACGGCAATTAATTATCAGAATAGCCTTATTTACCTATTTACATTCTTCTTAGGTGCGATTTTCTTTTTCTCTATCTGGATGTGTTTTTTGAATATGTCCGGGCTTGAAATTAGTAGTGGTAAAGAAGAGGGTGTATTTGAGGGGGAGCGCGGCTACTTTTACGTGAAATACAGAAAAGAGCAGGGAGTGGCATTTGGTCTTAAAGTGGGCTTTGATGCAGGACAAATGAGTGCCGTCCCTCCGGTAACGAATAATCTTAATGAATATCCGGTTCAAGGTGGACTTAAAAACCGGGGATACCATACCTTAAAAAGATTGCGTTTGGAGTCGTGCTTTCCCTTTGGGCTGGTTCGAGCCTGGACATGGCTGAAACTGGATGCCTCGCTACTCGTTTACCCAAAACCTGTAGAAGGGAGTCCTACAAAAGCAGAGAATAGCGCTGAAAAAGGTTTGAGGAGCGATCAAAGGTCCGATGACTATAATTCGCTTCGTGCTTATCAAGCGGGCGATTCTATGCAGCGTATTAACTGGAAAAAATATGCAAGCTCTGAATTGCTAGTGGTTAAAGATAATGACTTAACTGCTTCAGATGCAAGCCGTGTACGTTGGCAAGATTATGAACCCTACGGAAAAGAGCAACGCTTACAGTTTATGTGTGAGAAAATAACTCGGCTGTACAAGGCTAAGCAAGCTTTTGGTCTTGAGTTACCGGTGATAGTGATTGAACCTGATTCAAGTGAGGCGCACTATTATGCCTGCCTTAAACAGCTAGCCTTATATTAATTTGCACGTGATCATATTAGTGGCTTGATAATGCAGAAAGACTTAAGAGAAGGTGATGACAAAGCAGTGATCAGCGGACAGAGCAACGTATTTGCGGTCCGTGCGCAGCCGGTTGGCGCCTTGCTATTAGTTATCATCTTACAGCTGATATCACACAGTGATCATCTTCCCATATGGCTAATCGTTTTTACGTTATTCATCTGTGTCTATCGTTTTATAGCTTATAAGCGAAATAGCCCGCCGGTAAGCACATTTGTCAAAACATGCTTAACGCTTGCTTCTTGCGCGGTGTTTGTCGCGCACTATAAAACCAACTTTTCTGTTGAAATGGCTGGCGCCTTTTTGTTTCTGACAGCTGTGTTGAAGTTTCTAGAGATCAAGGCTGACAAAGAGTTGTTTACAAGTATTTTTACGATGCTGTATTTAAGTTGTGTCTCGTTTCTATTTAGTCAGGGTGTATTTCATACGCTGTTGCAGTTGCTACTGATAGCTGTTTGCTTTTACGTGTTGCTATCCCAGAATATAGGCGCTGAATTTTCTTTAGGGAAGCGTGGTATTTCTACTTTGGGTAAAATGCTTTTCAAACTCATGGCCGTGTCTATACCTCTTGTCATAGTGCTGTTTTTATTCTTTCCTCGTATAGCTCCGTTGTGGCATATGCCTTTCAAAACTCAGCAAGGAAAGACAGGTATTAGCAATGTTATGTCTCCTGGCGATATTGCCTCACTTACCAAGTCTTCCGAAGTGGCTTTTAGAGCAGATTTCAGTGGTGTTGTCCCCGCCAAGTCAAACCTTTATTGGCGAGGTTTAGTACTCGACGAGTTTGACGGCAGAGAGTGGCGGCAAAGTATTGAGTATTATCCGGTCAGTCGCTATAAAATTGACCCAGGCCAACTTTATTCTCATGACGGCGCTACTTACCAGGTGATGCTAGAACCGCATCAAAATCGTTGGGCTTTTGCTCTCGATGATGGGCAGCCCTTAAGTAGTAACTTACTGAAAGGTGAGATGGGCATTTTTAGCCTAAAAAACGATGCCATTCAGGCGACGCGATACAAGTTGAGTTATCAAGAGAGTCTTGGGATAGCGGTTGGCTCATTACCCTTTTTATCCGAGCTTAAGGGGGTGGATCGAATCAGAACGCCCGTTGTACAAGATTTGCAGCGACCAGGTGCATCTAGCAACCCTCGAACACAGCAATATATCGCGCAGATGAAGGCGCGATACCCTGAACCTGAAGCACTCTTTCGAGCCCTAATGGAAAACTTCGCCAAGCAGAATTTTTATTACACCCTTAAACCCGAGACGACTGGTGAGCACTTCGTCGATGAGTTTATGTTTGATACAAAAACGGGGTTCTGCGCGCATTATGCAGGGAGCCTCGCTTACATGTTACGGCTTGCAAATATTCCTGCTCGCGTAGTGATCGGGTATCAAGGTGGAGAGTTGCGCGATAATGGAAAATATATGGTTGTCCATCAATACGATGCGCATGCTTGGGTTGAAGTGTACATAGTTGGTAAAGGTTGGTTTAGGGCTGACCCTACCTCGATGGTTGCACCAGAAAGAATATTGGATGGTGGGGCTGATGCCTTTCGCGAGAAAGAAGGCTTTCTTGAAGACTCACCACTTTCATCAGTTGGGCAGCAATTAGCGCTTGTTAAGTGGGTGGGGCAATATGTTGATAAAATGAGTTATGGCTGGCAAAAATGGGTAGTGAATTACAATCAGGGAGAGCATAAAAAGTTTGTCAGTTCGGTATTAGGGGAGTACAGCCTTTTAAGTGTCGCCAGTTTATTTGCGTATGTGCTTGTCGCTATTTTTATTTTATTCACCATCTATTTGTGGGGCCAAAAGTATGCCTTCAAATATACCTGGACAGAGAAAAAATATATGATGTGCTGCTACGTATTAGCTCGAATTGGCTATAGCAGAACGCTGGGTGAAACGCCCAGGCAATATTTATTACGTATTCATTCTATCGCACCGCAATACCTCTATCGTATTTTAGAGCGAGTGACGAGTGACTTAGAGCGAAAGCAATATCAGTCTTGATGTCATCAAGGTAAAATTGGTCTTTGGTGTTGGCTAAAACGGTTAAAGGAATCAGGTAATGTCATTTTTTCCTTGGCAGGCGGCTCAGTGGGAGCGTGTGCTCAAGCAGGTAAGAGAAAATAAAGTTCCACACGCATTCTTGTTAAATGGTGTTGAGGGAATCGGTAAGCTACAGTTTGCGGAGAGTCTAGCAGCGTATCTTTTGTGTGAAAGTACGTCTGAGGGAAAGCTTGAGCAAGCTTGCGGCACTTGTAAACAGTGTCGTCTTGTCGAATCTGAAACTCACCCCGACTATAAGCATATTGGTCCCGAAGAAGGGAGCTCTATTCTTAAAGTCGATGCGATTAGAAATATGGTTGAGTTTTTCGCGCAATCGAGCATGCAGGGGGGGCGAAAGCTCGCAGTGTTATCTCCTGCAGAATCACTTAATCATAATGCGGCGAATGCGCTATTGAAAACCCTTGAAGAACCGAGTGGCGATTCCGTTATTATCTTAGTATCACATAGCTCGGGGCAGTTACTTCCAACGATTCGTTCTCGTTGTCAGGTGATTGACTTTTCGTTACCTGAAACGTCTGCAGCGAAGCAGTGGCTAGAAGCGGCGCTGAACAAAGACGAGCTTAGCTTGTCTGGAGCTGAGTTAGACTCGGTTTTAGCGCTGGCGGCCCAAGCCCCGCTAAGAGCTTTGGAGTACGTTAAAACGGGCGCGCTTGAAGAAAATCAACGTATGCTAGAAGAAATGGCTAGCTTTCTTCGTAAAGATGTTTTGGCCCTTGTTTTGGCTGAAAGGTGGAGCGATGATTTGTCGATTCTACGTGTAGAGTGGATGATTCAATGGTTGGAGCTCGTTTTAAAGGTCAAGTTGGCCAGCTTTTCCACTGAAGGACTTGCGGCGGCAAAAATGATCGACCATTTGGCTAAGGTTTCGACCGAGGCTCAGTTACTTGATTTATACAAAAGTGCCTTGGATCAACTGCGTTTGTTGCTCGGTACAAGCAATCCTAACAAGCAGCTGGTGTTTGAGTTTTTATTGAACCAATGGGCTGGCTTAATGGCTAAAAGAACGGTTTAATAAAGATCTCAAAAGTGTGAAGCAATTTTCAATTGCTTGCCTATACTGAAGATATATCACCTTAATACTACTCGAAACTGTTCGGGTTACAGTGGGTGCAACGACCAATTAGTGCTTTGTATTCAAGTGTTTGTACGGGCGCGTTATTGTTAAGAGAATTGTATGTCAGCAGGATTTGGGGCGCGTAGTGGTATCCTTACCCTAACAATCAAGGATAAAGCTGTTTTATATGCCGCCTATATGCCGTTCATTAAAAACGGCGGACTATTTATACCTACCGCAAAAAACTATCATCTTGGCGATGAGGTGTTTTTGCTGTTAAATCTAATGGAAGAACCTGAAAAAATCCCGGTAGCTGGGAAGGTTATCTGGGTGACTCCTAAGGGTGCTCAGGGTAATCGAGCAGCGGGCATCGGTGTTCAGTTTAACGAAGAAGATGCTACTGCCAAAAACAAGATTGAAACCTACCTGGCAGGCTCTTTAAGCTCAGATCGTCCTACACATAGTATGTAATAATAGGGGGGTGCCCCAATTTCTTGATACGATTCTTCAAGTGAGTCGCATAGATACGCATTTTTAGTTAGTATGTGCGGCTTTATCGTTGTAACAAGAGCGCGCTTGATTTTCATGTTTATTGACTCCCACTGCCACCTTGATCGTCTGAAATTAGCTCCATATGAAGGCGACTTGTCGCTTGCAATTTCAGCTGCCAAAGAAAACCTTGTAGACAAATTGCTTTGTGTCGCAATTGACCTGGAGCATATTGAAGAAGTGCTTCAGATTGCAGCTAAATTTCCCGATGTCTATGCTTCGGTTGGCGTGCACCCAGGTAGTACCGATTGTGAAGAGCCCACTATTGAACGCCTATTATCGCTTGCTGAGCGTGAAAAAGTCATTGCGATTGGAGAGTCGGGGCTGGATTACTATTATGGCCTGGAGCATAAAGATCTTCAGCTGGAAAGATTCAAGCGTCATTTAATTGCCAGTAAAGAATGTCGAAAACCAATTATTGTTCATACTAGAGATGCGAAGGAAGATACGCTAAACCTCATTGGCCAATACTCAGCCCCTGATGTCGCGGGAGTGCTGCATTGTTTTACTGAAGATTGGGATATGGCCTCCAGAGCGATGGATCATAACTTTTATATCTCATTCTCAGGTATTGTTACGTTTAAGAATGCTGTAGAGCTAAAGGATGTTGCTAAGCGAGTCCCATTAGAGCGCATGCTGATAGAGACGGACTCTCCTTATCTCGCGCCGGTTCCGTATCGTGGCAAGCCAAATGAGCCTAAGTATGTACCTGAGGTTGCCAAATATATTGCACAGTTAAAGGGCTGCAGCGTAGAAGAGGTTGCTGAGGTCACAAGTGAGAACTTTAAGAAACTGTTTAGACTCTAGCGAATTATCATAAAGGTTGAATGGAATGGAGTTAGGCCCTTTTAGTATTCAAACCGATAAATTGCGTTTGTCGGGTTATAAAAATAGTGTACGTCATGGTGTGCCGGTTATCGCACTGCATGGATGGCTCGACAATGCGGCTTCGTTTCTACCCCTATGCAACTACCTAAATCTAGATCGTCCCTTCTATGCAGTCGAAATGGCTGGGCATGGTTGGAGCGAGCATAGGCCAAGTTCGTCGTCTTATCATTTAGTCGATAATGTGGTGGATATTGCCGTGTTTATAGATTCTGTGCTCGAACAGATTGATGATGCGGGCGAGAAAGTTACCTTGATTGGTCATTCGTTAGGTGGGATTGTGTGTTCGTTTTTAGCTGCATCAATGCCAGAAAAGGTTGATAAACTAATTCTATTAGATAGTTTAGGGCCTCTAACAGACGAAATAGAAAATGTATTGCCACAGCTTAAAAAAGCGGTAGCAAAGGCTGCTCAGACGCGAGAGAGTAAAAAGACCATTTACCCAACTAAAGAAATGGCTATTCGCGTTCGAATGATGGGGATTGGAAAAGTATCAAAAGAAGCAGCGCAGCTGTTAATTGAGCGAGGTACAGAGGAGGTAGAAGGTGGTTATATTTGGCGCTCAGACCCGAAATTACTAGCCCCTTCTATGGTACGGTTTTCTGAAAAACAAGTTGAAGTTGTGTTAAATGGTATCGAATGTCCGGTCTTTGTTTTATGTGGTAAACAAGGGTATTTCTCGGATGCTCAGAGGACTCAAAAACGGGTATCTTATTTTAAGGATGTTACGCGCTTTGACCTAGAAGGTGGGCATCACTTCCACATGGATGGTGATGTTGCAGCAACAGCGGAGTTAATTGATGAAATTATCGATAAGTAAAAAGAGTCTGGTTTTCACTTTATTGCTATCTTTTTTCTTGGTACAGGATGTGCTGAGTTCAGGCTTGGAAAATTATAAGGCTGTCTCTTTAGAGGGCAGTGTTGAAAGCTTAGCTTCTGAACAGATGATCGTTTTGAGCGCGCCGAAGCGCATCAGTAATACCTTGAGTATCGAGAAGCAAGAGTTTGTTGCAGGTGATGTCGAGTCACGTTTATATCGGCTCAAAAGTGGTGTTGAGCTAAGTCAGGCTTTTGATTATTACCTGGAGTCTGCAGCAGTAAAAGGCGAAATCTTATTCCAGTGTAAAAAACGCGCTTGTGGCAGCAGTAATTACTGGGCGAACAAAATTTTTGATGAGCATAAGCTGTATGGCCGTGATAGTGATCAATACTATGTTGCAAGCAGGGCACTCAGTAAGGGGAAAGAAGTCTGGTCGGCCGTCTATTTTGTGCAGAATGGCCTTAGGCAGCGTTTCATATATGAGCTGACTGTGACCAAAAGCTCGGCTGCTGATGGGGATTATGCGGAGCCAGTTGGTGTCTGGCTTAACGGGTCTTCCATGGGCGAGGGTGATGTTACGAAAAACCAAGCGGAGGCAATAGCCCGGTATATTGAGTCGGTAGAAGCCTCTGAGCTATATTTGGTTGTCTATGCAGATCAAGAACTGAAGCCAACCAAAGTGCTTTGGGATCAGTTGCGTACAAAAGGTGAGGTTCAGGTAGCAGTGTTAAGTAAATCCCTAGGGCAAGCCAAATTACCTATCACGCTTCGAGTACTTGGGCCATTGCATGGAGAGCCTTCGTTTGAAAAGCTTCCTGTTTGGTTCAGGTTGTATGCGTATTGATCGTTAATTGTTCAGTATTCGTTGTGCATTTTTATGA
>NZ_LWGG01001264.1:0-1127 GCF_001635365.1 Oleiphilus sp. HI0128
AAGCGCTTGAAAAAGAACATAGCTGGGAAGGCGAAGTACAAATTCGTAAAAAGAATGGCGAGACCTTTTGGGAATATGGGCACATCTCTCCAGTAAAGGATGAGTATGGGAAAGTGATTCACTATCTTGCCGTCAAGGAAGATATCTCGACACGCAAAGCACAAGAAGAAAAAATATTTCACCAAGCGCATTTTGACTCGCTGACTGACCTGCCCAATCGACTTTTATCTTTGGATAGGCTCACCCACATCATTGGTGAAGCCCAACGTCAAAACAACAAAGTTGCCTTACTGTTCGTTGATCTAGACGATTTTAAAAAGGTTAATGACTCCCTTGGCCATGACATGGGTGACGAAGTATTGATGGTTGCTGCAGAGCGCCTATCAGAAGTACTTCGAACGGGCGATACAGTTGGCCGCTTGGGAGGCGATGAATTCATCTTAATTTTGGGCGGCCTAGATGACGAGAAGTCTGCGCAAAAAACTGCTGAGCGCATATTAGAACAATTCAGAAGCTCGTTTGATATTGAAGGTCGTAAACTGATGCTAACTGCCAGCATTGGCATTGCTCTTTTCCCTCATGACGGTGCTACTCCGACCGACTTGCTAAGAAATGCCGACTCAGCCATGTATCACGCTAAGTCTCTCGGGCGAAACGCCTACTCGTTCTACACTGAGGAAATGAACCAACAAGTCGCCCGAAGATTNCAGCTTGAAGAACAAATCCATGGTGCCTTAGACCGAAATGAATTCTCGCTCGCCTACCAGCCTCAAGTCGATGTTCAGACTGACAAAATTATTGGAGCCGAAGCACTATTACGCTGGAATAACCAAACCTTAGGACAAGTACCTCCTGATGAGTTTATTCCGATCGCAGAGGAAACCGGGTTGATCATTCCTATTGGTCAATTTGTATTGCACCAGGCGCTATCTCAAGCATCAAAGTGGCAAAAGCAATACCAAGCAGACTTTCGCATGGCGGTTAACCTGTCGCCACGGCAGTTTCGAGATCCAGACCTGATATCTCAAGTCGAAAGAATTATTCAGGACCATCAAGTTGCCAGACATACACTTGAGTTTGAAATTACCGAGGGCGTTCTAATGAATAACCAGCAGTTCGTAAAAGAT
>NZ_LWGG01001265.1:0-748 GCF_001635365.1 Oleiphilus sp. HI0128
ACTATGGATTTCCAGCTCGGCATTATGATTGATCAATACATGCTTCACGATCGCTAAGCCCAAGCCTGAGCCGCCACTTGAGTGGTCTCTGCTGGGGTCCGTTCGATAGAAGCGTTCCGTCAAGTGAGGGATGTGAACGGAATCAAAACCTTCACCGGTATCACGCACACAAAAGTGAGCACCTTCTTCATCCAGCCACCAGCTGATGTCGATATCACCACCGGTGGGCGTATACTTAACTGCATTAAACGCAAGGTTTGAGAAGGCGCTATAAAGCTGACGAGAGTCACCGGTAAATAAACAGGGTTTGGTGCTTTCAAAGTCCAAACGAATATTCTGATTTTTGTCAGCGCTAAAGGCTCGTGCGTCGCGGTAGACTTCTTGTAGTACCGGTTCGATATCGATCGCTTGAGTATTACTAGGCAGGCCTTCAGTTTCATACTTGGCGAGTAACAAGAGGTCACTAATCAGGCTTTCCATCCGTTTCGTTTGCTCTTGCATTGAATTTAAGGCTCTTCGCCACTTCTTAGGTGTATCTTCAGCATCCTGGAAGGTTTCGATATAACCTCTAATAACCGTCAATGGCGTTCTCATATCATGAGAAACATTGCTAACGAAGTCACGCCGCATCTGTTCAAGTCGCTGCACACGCGTCACATCTTGCGCGAAAACCAAGCGGTCATCTTTGCCAAACAAAGTGATATGTACTTGCAAAGTTGCACTTTTATTTAAAGGTGAACGTAGCTCT
>NZ_LWGG01001266.1:0-824 GCF_001635365.1 Oleiphilus sp. HI0128
ACCTAGCGTATATCCTGCCAAGGTCTGTGCAATCTGCATAACCTGTTCCTGATAGACAATAACACCGTAAGTCGGTTCTAGAATGCCTTTCAGACTCTCATGCTGAAAGTCAGGATGAGGATAGGCTACTTCTGCCCGCCCATGCTTACGGTTGATAAAGTCATCAACCATGCCTGACTCCAAAGGCCCCGGTCTAAATAGTGCAACCAGTGCGATCATATCTTCAAGGTTGTCTGGCTGAAGTCGACGAATCAAGTCTTTCATACCACGGGATTCCAGCTGGAATACCGCCGTTGTTTCTGCTGACTTCAGCAATTCAAAAGAGGGCCTATCATCCAGTGGGATATGGTCAATATTAATAGGCTCTTTACCTTTCGCTGCCAAGCGAGGGTTAATCATCTTCAAAGCCCAGTCAACGATAGTTAGAGTACGAAGCCCCAAGAAGTCGAACTTAACCAGGCCTGCATCTTCAACATCATTTTTATCGAACTGGGTAACCAGGCCACCGCCTTCTTCATCACAATAAAGTGCAGCAAAGTCTGTCAGTTTAGTCGGTGCGATAACAACACCACCGGCGTGCTTACCGACGTTACGCGTAATCCCTTCTAGACAGACAGCCATTTCCCAGATCTCCTGGGCTTCTTCGTCTTCATCAAGAAAAGTTTTTAAGGTCGGTTCCTGCTCAATCGCCTTTGACAAAGTCATGCCGATTTCGAAAGGAATCATCTTCGAAAGCCGGTCAGCCAAACCGTAAGATTTACCCTGCACACGCGCAACATCTCGCACCACAGCCTTTGCTGCCATCGTACCAAAGGTAATAATCT
>NZ_LWGG01001267.1:0-1157 GCF_001635365.1 Oleiphilus sp. HI0128
TTGGCAAGGAGGACGTTAAGAGGGAAGTGCTACCACTCGAACAATACCCAGCTAGGCACAAGGACTTGTGAGCGATCTTCGCGGATCCAGGCATTGCCATCCTGAGGCACTAAATAATAAGTAGGGCCAATCTTTGGAACGACTTTAATTTCTTTTAGAACGCCATTCACACGATATTCGTAAAAAGTTTTGTTATCCTCATTGCGAATAACGATCTCAGGCTCAGCAGGCTGAATAGATTCCTCTGCATGTGCGGATGTTATAGCGAACATGCTGGCTTGAGTTGCGAGTAGAGTTACTAATAAAGTTGGGCGTAATATCTTTCGCATATGAACTCCTGTATGAGCGTTGACGAATAAAAATATCTGTTCTGTATTGTCGTTTTTTCTTACTATACCACTGTGCCAGTGATTACTCACCGGACTTTTAATTTCAAAACCCAGCTCTTACCAGCATCTAAACAATTATAGATACGCAATTTATGACAACAAATACCGAGCAATCTCAAACACTTCCTACCGTTTTGGTGGATGGATCATCTTATTTATTCCGGGCTTTTCATGGTTTACCTCCTTTAGTTAATTCTAAAGGCCAGCCAACCGGAGCAATTAAAGGTGTGATCAGCATGCTTAGAAGGCTGGAAACCGACTATCCAGGCTCTAAAGTAATTGTGGTTTTTGACGCTAAAGGTAAGAACTTTCGTCATGAAATTTACCCTGACTATAAAGCGAATCGTCCACCGATGCCTGATGATTTACGTTCTCAGATCGCGCCGATTCACGAGATCATTGAAGCAATGGGTTTGCCTTTACTCATCATTCCTGATGTCGAAGCGGATGATGTGATTGGTGCCTTGGCGCATCAGGCAACGCAAAAGAAGATCGATGTGGTGATCTCAACTGGCGATAAGGATATGGCTCAGTTAGTGACAGAGCATGTGACGCTGATCAATACCATGACCGATACCAAAATGGATATTCAAGGCGTCGAAGATAAGTTCGGCGTTCGCCCTGATCAGATCATTGACTACTTAGCTTTGGTTGGCGATTCGGTTGATAATATTCCCGGCGTGCCGAAGTGTGGCCCGAAGACGGCGGTAAAGTGGTTAACGGCTTATGGTAGCATGCAGGGTGTTATTGATAGTGCCGATGAGGTGA
>NZ_LWGG01001268.1:0-1264 GCF_001635365.1 Oleiphilus sp. HI0128
AACAATGAACGCCTGGAGTATTTAGGGGATGCCATACTTAGCTTTGTTATTGCTGAATATCTGTTTCAACACTTCTCGTCTGCAAAAGAAGGTCAGCTAAGCCGTTTGCGCTCTTTGTTGGTAAAAGGGGTAACGCTGGCAGAGATTGGTAAAGAATTTAAGCTAGGCGACTATTTGAACTTAGGGGGCGGTGAGCTGAAGAGTGGTGGCTTTAGGCGGGAGTCGATTATTGCTGATGCTCTGGAAGCCGTCATTGGTGCTATCTATTTAGACAGCGATCATTCAACTTGCCGAGAAGTTGTTTTATCGTGGTATGAGCCGCGTTTCGCTAACTTGTCTTTAGATAATACCGAAAAAGACCCTAAAACCCGCCTACAAGAATATCTGCAATCTATAAAGAAAGACCTCCCGAAATATGAAGTTATTAAGGTCACAGGTGAAGCTCATGATCAGACTTTCTTTGTCGAGTGTGAGGTTGCATCAATGAGTATCAGAACAAATAGTGAAGGCCCTAGTCGACGAATAGCTGAGCAAAAATCAGCAAAGCAAGCGCTGGCTATTCTGGAAGAAAAGTCATAACCCTGGAGTATTATCATGACTGAATTCGACTTGGAAAGTTTTAATAACCCGAATACCCGTTGTGGCTATGTCGCCATTGTTGGGCGCCCTAATGTCGGCAAATCAACGTTGCTAAATCGTATATTGGGTCAAAAGATTAGTATTACCTCAAAGAAGCCTCAGACCACGCGTCACCAGATTTTAGGGATCAAAACCGAAGGCGAAGCGCAAGTCGTTTATGTTGATACACCTGGTTTGCACCTGAAAGAACATAAAGCGATTAATCGATATATGAATAAAGCGGCGTCAGATTCGCTTAAGCATGTTGATGTTATTGTCTTTTTGGTTGATCGAACCAAGTGGACAGAGGAAGATAGCTTCGTGCTTGAAAAAATCCAAGCTGCAAAAGCGCCTGTAATTCTCGTGTTAAATAAAGTTGATCAGGCAAAAGAAAAAGGTGCTTTGTTACCGCACATTCAAGTTTTGGCTGAGAAGCATTCGTTCAACGAAATTATTCCAGTTTCTGCCAAGCATGGACATAATGTTGATTCTCTTGAAAAACTAATTGATAGCTTCCTTCCAAACAGTATTCATTACTATCCTGAAGATCAAGTGACTGACAGAAGTCAGCGCTTTCTGGCTGCTGAGCTTGTGCGTGAGAAGATCATGCGACAGCTGGGGGAAGAGCTACCTTATGCGGTGACTG
>NZ_LWGG01001269.1:0-860 GCF_001635365.1 Oleiphilus sp. HI0128
ATCGCATTGGAAGCACTATATAAAGAAAAACAAACCTGTTTATCCAGGCGAAGAAGGTCTTCCGACATAAATAAAGCTTAGTACCAAACGATAAAGGTAGCCGCGGCACTTACACCACAGGTTTCAACGAATTCACTATGACGACAAACATGTTTACCAATCGCATAGCTCAAGCCAGCACCAACAATATACAGTTCCAAGTCCCTATCTTTTTGAAAGCTCTGACAGCCACCCATAAGCAGCGATACGGCAATCAGGACACATGCACTCAACTTTTTCATCAAACTCTCCCAGACCTCCTTTCGGCAATTAGAGGCTATCCTACAAATGACGCAAGTATAGAGCAAGCTTTCATCCCATGATACGTGAAGCAGTCAGCATCAAGCCCTAGATAATCATCGCTTTAGAGCGCAAACAAGCTGTATTAACTTAGAACTGACGCTGCATATTCCAGGTTCTCCGTTTCCGAAAAGTGGATGTTTGCTCACGATCTTTTTGTAAAATAATCACTTCCCCCCCCTCTCCCAGAATCGTTACAGGGGCATCATCACCCTCTATATGGTAAGCATTACCTTCAGTATCGCTATCACTAAGCACTCCATTTATTTCCAAGGAAGGGTCTTCATCATCTTTATCTTTTAAATACTTCGTGCCTGCTTTTTCTCCACCAGCTGCTTGCTCTAGTTGTTCAAGCGCATTTTTTCCCACGCCATCCTGTTGATCTTCTTTAGCCGAAGCCGCTGCACTATCTTTCATAGGAGAGTATGTATTCTTCGAAGCCTTATCGCTACTCTTCTCCAACTCATCCATTGACCGGCAGCTTGGGCAGTTTCCGGGTGTGAGCTACAGTATGGAAGGTG
>NZ_LWGG01001270.1:0-972 GCF_001635365.1 Oleiphilus sp. HI0128
TTCGGCGTAGTGTTTGTTCACTGATTCCTAATTGGCGAGAGATGACAGCGCTATTTGGAAGTTTAATTGCTTCGCTGATGTGGGTGCTCTTGGGCTCTATAAGAAGTTTGATTTGTGCTGTCAGGCTATTGTCTTCGCCGGGGATGGTAAGTAGATCTATCGGCGCGCGTGCTAGAAAGACTTTTAGGTCGCGAGTAGTTTTGATCAAAGGCTCTTCGAGATACTTCCGATGGAAGACTAAGCGGTTGAATTTGCTCTTTTGGTTAGTTTTACAGCGAAACAAGAGCTCAAATTCTTCATGATCAATGGGGGTGTAATTAATATAGGCGCCAATTAGTTTAATTGGTTTGCCAATGTACCAACTTGCAAAGCGGTGCCAAATGACGTGCCAGTACTCGATATAAAAGTGCTCGAAATCTAATTCCGGATTGTTGAACTCTGAGGTGAAATATACGTGCTCTCCTTCGACATCAAGAGAAACCTTTATTTCATTGTTGATCTGGTTATAGAAGCGAATCCCTCGATGCAATAGTTCTTCGAGGTTATGACTGTAACTGACCCATTCAGCCATGAGGGCAAAGGTTCCGAGCTTAATGGGGGTTTCAGTGAAGCCCATAAACTCGTCATTTAGGGTCTCTGCAATACTTGAATAGAGCTTGGCAACCGACTCTACCGGGAAGCGTGCTCTGGGGTTTCTGAGTTGAAGTTCGGATATTCGCGCTTGCTTTAGCAGTTGGCGAGTATCGACGCCTTTTTTTCTCGCGCCGCCTAGCGCGCTGAGGATGTAGTGAGTGCCAATGGTTGCCATGTGGTGCTAATTATCGAATCGCAAGCGGATAACAAAAAAGCCCGGTAACTACCGGGCTCTTAATTCAATGCCGAGCTGAGGCTTACAAACGCGCATCAACATCATCTTTGTCGAATAGATATTTCACATCAAAGATAACGTTATTGGTTTTGCATAGCTTACGG
>NZ_LWGG01001271.1:0-1138 GCF_001635365.1 Oleiphilus sp. HI0128
AAGATTAAGTGTTATTGTTGAGTGGTGGTTTTGTTGTGGTCTTGTGGTGCGGGCTTGGATTTGGCGCACCATAATGACGCAATATCTGATGCGGGTTGGCGGCGAGCGCATCTCTTTGGTGATTTTTATAGGGGGAGGATCTGATTATTTGAAAATAGATCTGTCCTTTTTAGGGTTGTGGGTTTCGCTGGCAGGGCGTGTTAGAATAGCTCTTTTGTTTGATGTAGAAAGAATGTCCCAGGCATTCCAAGGAGCGTTTGTTGCTTAGCCCTCAAGAAGTACTTAACACCATCCACGAACAGGTTAGTCAGATATTACCTGACGCCGGAAAGTCGGCTCAAGAGGATCTGACTGCGCAACTGAAAATTCTTATTAATGGTGTCATTTCCAAGCTGGATTTAGTCACTCGTGAGGAGTTTGAGACTCAGCAATTGGTGCTGGAAACAACACGCGCCAAATTGGAACAACTAGAAAAAGATTTTGCTGAATTAGAGAAAAAGTCAGCTTGATTTAATGACGAACAGATGGAACTTGTTCGTTCTTGCACTGTACTTATGCAGTGCTTGCACTACTGAGGGGCATAATGCTGCTGATCTAAAATGGCGCAATAGTTAATACAAAGCGTATTAATGAGGCGCTTTCCGGTCTACCTGATACAGCTCCTTACCTTCTTAAACAGATATGAACTTAGCAAAGGAATGCGATGTCGTTATCTATTATCTATACCCGGGCTCAGCTCGGTGTCGATGCACCTTTGGTGACAGTCGAAACTCATCTCTCAAATGGTTTGCCATCCCTAGCGATTGTTGGGCTTCCAGAAATGGCTGTTCGAGAGAGCAAAGAAAGGGTACGCAGTGCCTTAATCAACTCTGGCTTCGAATTTCCGAATCGGCGTGTGACCATTAACTTGGCGCCTGCAGACTTGCCTAAACAAGGGGGACGATATGATCTGGCAATTGCTATTGGAGTCCTGGCTGCGACAGGTCAAATAGACTCGGAAAAGCTTGGTGAAAGTGAGTTTATTGGTGAGCTGGCCTTAACCGGAGACTTGCGCCCGGTTGCCGGTGTATTACCCACGGCTATTGCCAGCGTAAAAGACGGCCGATGTTTATTTATCCCATATGGTAACGCTGATGAA
>NZ_LWGG01001272.1:0-940 GCF_001635365.1 Oleiphilus sp. HI0128
TTCTGGTAAAATCATGCGCCGTATTTTGCGCAAGATAGCCGCGAACGAGCATGATAGCTTGGGGGATATCTCTACCTTGGCCGATCCTTCAGTGGTCGCCAAATTGGTTGATGAACGACTGAACAAGTAAGCAATCAACGCTACTGTAGGCAGAGGGGGAAACCCCTCGCAGAACCTGACCCTTGCTAGCCCGCCAGCGAGCCGTGGAAGGCTCTGCCTACAAGTATGGTTTTTCTCGAATCCGTAGGCAAACGGTTCCACCTCTCGCAGAATCTGCCCCCTTGCTAGCCCTCTAGCGAGCCTGGGACGGCCGCTCTGTCTACAAAACACTCCGCCAGATCCAGCAGTAAAATCGACAGCAATTTCCCTGATATCATTTAGACAACAACTTGGCTCGCTAATTGCAAATCACTCCAGCTACTAAAATTATTAATCTATAAATCAATGACTTATAGAAATGTTGCGCTAGCTTGGTGCAATTCTTGAGTAAATTGCTCAGGTATTGCACGGCATTGGTGCTCATTATTGAGAGAGTGTTTGTTTATGTTGTTTGGTCGAAAAGACAGAAAGCCTATCAAGATAGTAGAAAAACCTGTTAAGGAATGGAAGTACACCACCTGTGGTTATTGCTCGACTGGTTGCTCGATTGAAGTCGGTATCGATGAGGATGGAAAAGCGGTAGGAACCCGTGGTGATACCGGGGCAGATGTAAATCGTGGGAAGCTATGTATTAAAGGTATTTTTGAGCACCAACTATTTGATTCAGAGGGCCGCGGTGGTCAACCTCTGATGCGCGACAAATTCTATCAAGACTTTAAGCCTGCCAGCTGGGACCAAGCGCTCGATAAGACGGCCGCTGAATTCAAGCGAATCCAGGAAAAGTACGGCAAAGATTCTGTCGCTGTCGTCTCGACTGGGCAGACCTTCACTGAAGAATTTT
>NZ_LWGG01001273.1:0-12104 GCF_001635365.1 Oleiphilus sp. HI0128
GCCATTAGGGCCGATTAAGCCAACAAAACCTCCTTCTGATAGGGCAAAACTAATATCTTGCAGGATCACCTTATTACCACAGTGCCACGATAAAGTATTCACACTTAACAAAGGATCAGCAGTTTTATTTTCGCTATCAAGCATCAATATTTCCTAAGAACTGCCAGGCTTATTGTTCGCATTGGATTTGAGTGAAAGAGGCAAGCCTGCGACAACTAAATCGACCTGATCACAAAGGCTTGCCAAGCTTTGATGTAACAGCCCTGCTACATCACAATATTTACGACTTAAATCGCCTAAAGGCATGACTCCCATATTGGTCTCGTTGGAAACCAAAATTAATTCTACATTTGTTAGACTGACAGCCTCGACAAATCGATCAAGCTCTAACTGGACGCGTGTTTTGTCTTCAAGCATCAAAAGATTAGTGACCCATAAGGTAAGACAATCAACAACGAGCACTATATCTTCACCAGCACGTTCCTCAAGCACTTTTGCCAACTCTAGCGGCTCTTCTATCACACACCAATGATCTGGCCGGTCTGCCTTGTGACGCTCAATTCGTGCTGCCATTTCCTCATCCAGTGCTTGTGCAGTGGCAAGCAAACAAATCGACGATGCACTATTGTTTGCTATAACTAGCTCTGCTTGCTGTTCTGCATATCGGCTCTTGCCAGACTTTACCCCTCCAAGAATGAGTCTTTTCATCCGGCCTGCTCCAGTAACTCTATCAGCTTATCCATATCAATCGCTGACTCAAAAGCATTGGCTAAGCGCTCCAACTGCTTCTCACGCACTTCTTCAAGGTTGACAGTGGTATCTGATCTTAGTCCAGCCCACTCTAACAGTGCTTGCAATGCTTCCGGTGAATCAAATAGACCGTGCAAATAGGTACCCTTAACCAGGCCGTCTCTACTAGTTGCGCCATCCGTACCCGCGAGAGAAGCGCCACCCGTTGATGACCCAAAATTGACAATCATCGGGCGCGCCAAGTCATCTCCTGTGGTCACTCCCGTATGAATTTCATAGCCTTTTACAGGTGCTGAACTTTCGGCTAACTCGCCCACACAATTAAGTAATTTCTTTTCAGCCAACAAGCTAGTCGCACACGAAAGCAAAGCGAAACCTTCACTACTGCCTGGCCGACCTTCTACACCACTTTCATCAGTGATTAATTGCCCTAGCATCTGATAACCGCCACATATCCCCAACACCTTTCCGCCATACCTTAAATGACGATTTAAAATGTCTTTCCAACCATTTTGAACTAAGAAACCTAAATCAGAACGAACGGATTTGGAGCCCGGCAAAATGATCAAATCCGCAGGCGGAACCGGGTCCCCTACATTGATATAACGAAAATCAACATCAGGATGCAAACGCAAAGGGTCAAAATCTGTATGATTGCTTATACGTGGAACAACCGGCACAATTACACGAAATTTATATTCAGAACTTGGATCGAGTATCTGCTCTGGCAAAGCATCCTCTGCATCAAGGTGTAGACCATGAAGGTAAGGCAGAACACCAAGCACCGGTTTTCCCGTATACGATTCCAGCCAGTCCAAGCCAGACTGAAGCAAGGAAATATCACCTCTAAATCGGTTAATGACGAAACCTTTGATACGCGCTTGCTCAGACTCAGACAGCAATGACAAAGTACCGACCAAATGTGCAAACACACCGCCGCGATCAATATCGGCAACTAAAATAACCGGGCAATCCACTTCCTCAGCAAAACCCATGTTTGCGATATCTCTGTCGCGTAGATTAATCTCTGCCGGTGAGCCAGCACCTTCAACAATGACATGCTGAAATTCATTAGCAAGTCGCTCATGTGAACTTAGCACCGCAGCCATCGCAACCTGTTTATATTCATGGTAAGACGTCGCAGACATGTTGCCTCTGGACTTACCGTGAATAATCACCTGCGCACCGATATCTGTTTCAGGCTTCAACAAAACCGGATTCATATCCGTTGTCGGCAAAACACAAGCAGCGTGCGCCTGCAATGCCTGCGCTCGCCCTATTTCGCCACCATCAACCGTAACAGCACTGTTGAGCGCCATATTCTGAGGCTTAAAAGGCGCCACTTTATGGCCGCGCCTCACCAAACAACGACACAAAGCAGCCACTAAGGTACTTTTACCCGCATCTGAAGTGGTGCCTTGTATCATCAGTGTGGTCATATCTTAACCTTTACTCAATTAGTCGTTCACAACTATCGACGAGCTCAGCGTATCAAGGTCAATCCTCTCAATACCACCTGTGTACTCAGCAGCACGGTCACCCGAAGCATAACGCCCCACTCCTGTTATGAATAAATCTCCTGCAAAAAGGTCTATTTCAATTGGGTTCTTAACGGTTAGCTCTAAGCCATCTAGTTCACCAGTACCAATTGACACTTCTGCGTCAGTCAGTGTATCAATTGCGATTAGGTAGGCTTGAGTCGGCGCATACGAGCTATCAAGTCCCTGAGTGACAACATACAATACGTCTTCATGGATCAATGCAGCAGAAGCATTCGGGAGGCCGTCTTCATCATAATGACTGATATCAATACTATCTAATACGAAATCATCTGACGAGCTATCAGTAACGCTTGGATCGATGACAAGAATTGACCCTTCTCCCCAGCGAATAACATAGGCTTTATCATCAGATGCGAAAAGCACATCATATGGGTTACTGTTGCTTTCGCCGTCTTCATCATTCAAACCGTACTGCCAGGTTAAGGTGTTTGGGTTGTCTATATCGTACTTCGATAAGTTATTTTCACCGTACTTACCTATTCTGTAGTAGTCACTTCCATTTACTGCCACATCGATATCAGAACGATCCGTAGCTGCAAATCCTTCAGTGTGGTCAAAAGGCGCAACTGCTTCCGCAATTGAAATATCACTAGATGAATAATCAGATGCAACACCTTTAATAAATGCACAAGCATTCGCGCAATCGCCACTCAGGTTTTCTGAAAAGGTAATGCTTCCCGGGTTATTGCTTAACTGAATCGTATCAACCACTGCGTTATTACTAGTATTAAGAATCTGAATCTGAGGTGTTGCAAAGTCTCCAACACCTACCCACAACTGCCCCGATGGGCTAAGTTCCAGCGACTGTATATCGACACTCTCGAAGCCGGTAACAGGCTCCGTTACTACCGCACCCGTTGTAGGGTTAAACTGATAAAGACTACTAGAACCCCAGCTTTCGTTTCCCTGAAAGTACGCCAAAGTATCGCTAACGTAAACTGATGCGGCAATATTTCCATACAAACCAGCTGTTTCAGATTTGATACTGTTGTCACTTGAACAACCAGTAACGCCAATCGCACCTAGCGCCAATAGCCCTAAGACTAGTTTTTTACCTGCCACATTTTTTTCAATATTCATTACTTGCTCCTATTAATAGTATTTACACACTATCGATCAAAATTGATGAGCATAAGAAACAAACCACTGACGCCCGGGCCCTGGGAATCGGTTGTATTTGCTTACACGCTGACCACTAACATTCTTAATTTTAAATTCGAGTGAATCTTTTTCACTTTTAAAGCCAAGACTGGCGTTAACCTGCTTAACGTCGGGAAGTTCGGCCACACCAGCTGAATCGTAAACACCACCCGACTGCCGTACATATTCCAAGCCAACCGAACGCCCTTGGTCGGCAACCCGCATCTCAACAGTTCCGGAAAAGTCATAAACGCCCGGCAAGGACTCCCCCCTGAAGGCTCTAGAGTTAGATTTATCTTCAGTATCTTGGAAGGTGAGGTTCGAATTAATACGGACAAAATTCGATAAGTGAAGCTCATTGCTGACTTCAATACCGATCACTTGCGCTTTAGAAAGATTCTGCGGTTTGCCAATGCCTCGCGAGTTGTAAATAGTGACAATGGCATCGTTAAGATCACGATAAAACAAAGCGAGCGTACCGGATGTTCTGTTTGACTGATAACTAAGGCTAATATCGGTGTTTAGGGCTTTTTCCTCAACAAGGTCTTCATTGCCTAAAGTGAACCCGCGATCACCATACATTTCATTTAACTCGGGAAGTCTAATATTTCTGGAGATGTTGGCCCTGAATTGAACCTCAGCACTTAGCTGTGCAAGCAAACCAAGCTGGAGGTCATGATAAAACTCAGCAACCTGATCCTGCTTTATTTCATCTACGACAGAGATCCCACGAGCACTACCATTGACCAACCAAAAACCTGAATTAGACAGCCATTCATCTTGTAGCCCGACAACAGTTGTCACGCGCTGATATTGACTAGAAGTGCCTTCGATGCGTTCCTGTAGGTCGTAGCCTTCGATCTTTGCGCTTAACAGTGCGGCCCAAAGGTTCGCACCGGAAGAAAAACTAGCTTTAATATTTCCACCAAATGATTTTGATACAGTTCGGTCATCATTTCGCAATAAACCTACTTGATTTTTCTCATCCCGAAATATCGTTTCTTTATAAAGTCCATATAAACTATAGTTAAAAACAATACCGCGCCTAAGATGCTGCTCTATATTGGCTTGCATCGAAAAGAACTCTGAGTCATAGGTGGCATCATTGTCTGCAAGGTTTTGTATCTCTGGAACACCCTGCTCTTTATTAGAGTATTGCGTAGTTAAACTAAATCGATACGCCTCATTAACCTGCTCGTTAAATGATGCCAGAAGTGATGTATGTACAACATCATTGTTGTTCTTATTTTGATCATAATCGTCGGCGTAATAATCGGGCGTATCGTTTGTATTGATGACTGTATAGTCATTGTCAGCACTAAAGTGCTCAGCAGAAAAAAGATAATTAAGGGTATCCAGACTCCCTTTATACGATGCTGCAGCACGTTTGATGCCTTCTGAACCAAGACTTGAACTAAGTAAGCCACCGGCTTTTCGTGCACCACCGCTAGTCTTGATATTAATTGCCCCACCAATCCCGGCTTGCTCTAAATATATCGGGACATTACCCCGGTATATTTCTACCTGTTCAACCGCACCAAGTAAGAACTGGCTCAAGTCGACAGCCCCCTGGTAGGAGCCATTCAGCAATACACCATCCAAGTACACGTTTACTTGTTTACTAGATGAGCCGCGAACACTAACAGAACTGAAACTGCCAAAGCCTCCAAGATCTCTGACTTGAACCCCCACTTGGCGCTCAACTATATCGGCAACGCTTACGGCATCACTAGAGAAATCTTCTTTCTTGATAACGGTAACTAAACCAGTATTGCTTGAGGGGTCAACATCAGTCAGCTTGGGGCGTGAAGTTTGAACAAGTACTTCGTTATGTTTTCCTAATATTTCCTGTGCATAAGCATGATAGGAAAAAATTATAAGTACTAAATAGGCAGCAACAAGTCTAAGCACAATTCACCCAACAGCATGTGATGACGGCTTACGAAGGAAGTAAAAAATATACTGGAGAAAAATTACGCACAGCAATATTTTCAAATATCGCCCTCCGCAATACCTTAAATTAAGTTCTCAGGCCGGTCTCCGGGCTTATGAGCATCTGATCACTGTCAGTAGAACTAGCGCCTTCCCATGTATTAATTACACAGTGGCGAGAGCTAGTCCTGTTACTCAATTACCGTTGCGGGGGCAGCGTTGGACTTATTCACTGCTTTAACAAACAGCCTTCACCAACTTCCCGTTTCATTCTTAGCAAATGGACAAAGCCAAGAACACCTGTAACGTGGGCGCTAATGTAATAATGTCAGGTTTAAAAGTCAAGTATGCAAATATTTAGGGCCAGAGTAAAAACGGCTATTTTTATTCTGGCCCTAAATATTTATTGCTCTGGAATAGTAAAGTAAAAACTTGCGCCTTTGCCAACCTCAGAGTCGGCCCAGACCCTCCCTCCATGCTTTTCGACAATCCGCTTAACCGTTGATAAACCGACGCCGGTGCCATCGAAGTCACTTTTGTTATGCAATCGCTGGAAGGTCGAGAAGAGCTTACCCGCATGTGACATATCAAAACCTGCACCATTGTCCTTAACCTTAAACACGCGCTCTGTTCTTCCGAGTTCGTCATCAACCAAAGCAGAGCTAAATGCTATTTCTGCAGATTCTGTCTTGCTACTGTACTTCCAGGCATTGTTTATCAGGTTTTCAACGACTGAATGCATCATTCTGGCATCACCATTGATATTCATATCTGGCTGAATATAAATATCTACGACACGCAGGGGATAGGTATCGCGCAGATTGGCCACTACTGTGTCAGCAATTTGGCTTAAGTTTAGGTCTGTTCTTTTTACTTCTTTTCGCTGCATTCGTGACAGGTCCAGCAAACCGTTAATCAAGTCTTCCATCGACTTGGCACCGGCAACGACTTTCGCCAATATCCGTTGCGCTTCTTCATCAAGCTGCGAGGCGTAATCATCAAGTAAGATATCACTAAAGCCTTTGATCATGCGTAAGGGTGATTTTAGATCATGCGATACAGTATAACTAAATGATTCCAGTTCTTTATTTGCTGAGGCTAATTCAACATTAGCCTGGTCTAGATCACGCGTTCGCTGGGCTACTTTCTCCTCCAAACCTGCATTCAGGCCCGTCACTTCATCAAACAAACGTGCATTTTCAAGCGATATAGCAGCCTGAGTCAGTAAGACTTTTATCACACTCATGCGCTGCTCGGTAAAGACCCCTGTGCTCAAGCTATTCTCTAAGTACAGAGCGCCTATTTGAGATTTTCGGTAAACAATTGGCAAACATAATACCGACTTTGACCTTGCTTTCGATATATAAGCATCCTCTTTAAACTCGCCGTCAGCGCAAGCATTTTCTAGCCAGATTGTTTCACCTAAACGAAGTGTTAAATTGATTATGTCCTGAGGAACATTCACGGACTTTTCCAGAGGTATATGCATTAAATAGGAAGCCTGATCGTTTGGTAAATCGACTTGAGCTTCTACCTTTGGCCCCTTCAGGCTCTGTACAACCAAGACCCCAATATGTGCACCTGCATTTTCAAGAATTACTTTCATCATGCTTTCAATGAGGTTGTGTAAATCCAACTCCCCCGACAGGGTCTGCATTGACTTTATGATTGACTGAAAATCCAAAGCCTCTCCCGACCTGACTGAACTGGTCGCGGATAAGCCAGTTGAAAACTGCTGAGTCAGCGTAACATTTGACGAATTACTAAATGTGGCTGGCACTGTTTTATCACGTTTCTCACTTATAGCCAGCTCAGGATAACATGCTAATAGCCTATCAATTTTGGCTTTATTCCCCCAACTCTTGTACCAGCTATGTGCCCGTTTAATTGGAACATCGGCAAGGGATTCAAAACCAATATCTATTAAGTAGCGTCCAAAGAATTCGTTTGATAAACCGGCATATTGTCTAAAGCCGTTTTCCTCGGCTTCCTTTATGGCCTGTTTATAACGCTTTGCCGTTTGTTCAAAAGGCGCGCCATCTAAGGCAAGCTGCTCTGCTTCTACCAAAGCAATTTTATGCTCATGATTAAGAGAATATAAATCGGCTCGAAGCTGAAGAATGTGCTTGAGCTCGTTTGATACTTTCTCCAATTTTTTGAATGCTTGATGACTAGCGCCTACAAAGCCCTCTCTCTGAGCACGAATAAAGGCAAGATTACTAAGGCAATATAGGTCAACCATCATAAAATGGCTTTTGAAAAGCCCGTAACTTGCAACCGCGTCAAACAAATGCGCAACCAGTGTTTCGCAATCCGCTTCGTCCCAGAAGAAGTATTCAAAACGGCAATACATGAGAAAGGCTTTGAAAGAACTACCATTGATAATTGCTAACGAGGTCGCCTCGAAGTTTTCGTCGCCAAGCAAGTATTCGTGCTTAAGATAAGATTGCCAAGAGTTTTCAAGTATCGGCAGAAAAGGAACACGCAAAGACTTTTTCTCGACAAAGGCCTTCGCCTCCTCATACTCTGTTAGTAACTCTTCAATGGGAAAGCCCGCAACCGCTTTGATCGTTGATTTCGCAGATAAGCACACCCCTGCTCTAGCAAGCTCTCCTGTCTCAATCCCGGCTTCGAAGCCTCTCTCGTAAGCGTAATATGACTCTGTGACGTGTCCTTTTAGATGTGCAAGTGACACTCCAATTCCATTCCATGCAGAAGCGGAGTCCCTACAGTTCGGATTACTTTCCAGCCACTGCTTAGCTTTTTCACCAGCTTCATAGGCTGCCCCATACTCATCTCTTAACGCCAATAGCATGCCATAGGTAGTTAAGGTCACCAGTGTTGCATCAGTTCGACCATGCAGTGTTGCAGATATCAAACTAGCCTGAATACAAACAGAAGCGAATTCTATGCGTTGCATCAAAAAGCCAGCTAAACCGAAATTAACCAAAACATAATTAGTTAAGTGATGCGACCGATCTTTACATTCTGGCCAGTTTTCAAAATCCTTAATCGGACGCTTAGCCAGCGCATCCCTTAGTTGCGATGCTTGCTCTAACATGATGGCTTTGAGAGAACTTAGGTCATCAGGAATATCAATACCCAATATTGACAAAGCCTGCCGCCCCATTTCTAGCCCAAGTGCGTAGTCTGAGCGGCCTATGGCTTGCACAAGCAGGTAGGCAAGCAACTCCACCTTGTCTAAAGGATCAATAGCATTATCGACCAGCTGGGAGTAAAGTTGCTTAGATGCTTCAAGGTCTCCGTTTAAGTATGCAGCTTCCGCTTTGATTTTATAGAGCTTGAAGCACTTATCATAACTCTCAGCCCATGCATTATCGCCCAATAAAATTAATGCCAAGCTTGAGTATTGATCAGCAGCAAGCCACACACTTGATAGCTTGGCTTTCTCAGCAGGCAAAACATTAAGCTCGATCAGGTTTTCAATTTCCAACTGATCGGAAATAAGCGAGATGCCATGATTAAGCTGCTCCACAAGCTCAAACACCCGTTCTTCTTTTTCGTCATCACTATAAGTCTTATATAGACGCCAGCCTATACTCAGGTGAGTATCGACCCTCTCTTCCTCACCCAAAGACTCATACGCTGCTTGCAACATCCGATCATGAAGGAATTTACACGATGGGATAAAACTATGAATTGCGGTTTCATGGCTCCGCAATGAATAATACTGGCTAAGTAATTTTTGGGGTACCAATACACTTTCGCCGTACTCCCCTTGCAGTGTTTGCTGAAAGCCGCCGATTACAGCTAAAAACCAATCGCCCCCCTCCTGAACAAGCAAGCCTTCTTTTAATGCCAGCCACAAAGATTCAGCAACTTCCTCCATGGGTAAGTCACTGGCAACAGCCAATGTTTCCAAATCAAATCTGGTACCCACACATGCAGCTTTTTGGAGGAGCTTTTGGGTTTTAATCGGTAGCTCAGACATGCGTTCAAGCATGAGCTCGACAACATTATCAGTTATCGACTCTAATTTTATAGTCTCCAAATCCCAAGTCCAATAGTGCTCTGAAATATCAAACGTTACGAGACCTTTCCTATCAAGCGCTTTAAGGAACTCTATCGAGAAAAAAGGGTTGCCTCCTGTTTTTGAAACAACAAGATCTGCCAGCTCTTGAACATCGGCTTGGGTACGCTGAAAAGTATCCATAATTAGCAAACGTAACTGGCCTTTTTTCAGCGGTTTTAGTTTTATATGTTGCGCCTCAAACTTTCGAGCGGCAACTTTGTTTAACATGCTTTGAGCCGGGTGCTGGCTATCAACTTCATTATCTCGATAAGCAAGTAATATAAGAAGGCGACAACCAGGTTCACTGAGCAACTCCGGTATCAGATGCAAAGTTCCGCGGTCTGCCCATTGAATGTCATCAATAAAGATAACCCAGGGCTTATCTTCTGTAATGGTTTTAATGAAAGCCTGAAAAACTAGCACGAAACGAGCAAGCGTCTCTTGTGCACCAAGAAGCAAAGGTGCCTCGTGTTTGCCGAAAAGCAGTTCCAATTCCGGAAGGAATTCAATTAACACTCTGACGTTATTACCCAAAGCTTCACCTAAGCGTTTACGCAGTGAAAGCAGCTGATCTTCAGGTAACCTTAGTTCTTGTTTTAGCCAGTTTGTCAGAGCTGCCTTAATCGCAGAGTATGGTGTATTTTGTTGGAATTGATCGAACTTACCGCTTATAAAGACGCCATTGCTCGCTGCGATGGGTTTGTACACTTCGTGAATCAATGCTGACTTGCCGATCCCTGAGTAACCGCAAACTGTCAGTAATTGGGGCCGACCTTGTTTCGCTTTATCAAAGCTTTCAAGCAAAAGGCCAAGCTCTTCATTTCGGCCACATAAGGTCTGAGGTATGCAAAAGCGACTAGATACATCGTTAGTCGCCAGCAAAAAATCATTTACCGTGCCATCTTTAACAATTGAACGCTGACAATGCAGCAAATCATGCTTTAGACCGAATGCGCTCTGGTATCTATCTTCAGCATTTTTCATCATCATTTTATCAATAATTGATGAAATAGCTGCTGGTAAAGCTGGCCTTTTAGTCGAAGCGCTCTGCTGTTGAGTCGCCATGTGGGCATACACTATACCCAGAGCATCATCAGCTTCGAATGGTAAGTCTCCCGTCAGAAGTTTATAGAAAGTTACGCCCAGAGTGTAAATATCACTTCGGTAGTCTATAGCACGGTTCATTCGCCCTGTTTGCTCGGGAGAAATATAACTTAAAATACCTTCAAGCTTATCAGGCTCGATAATGGCTGGCTGTTCGCGCGTTAATAATGAGGCCAGACCGAAATCGATAATTTGTACTCTTCCGGTATCCGGATTCAGAACGATATTTCCGGGATGCAAGTCTTTATGAATTACTTGAGCATGGTGAATCGCATCCAAGGCATCAGCGAGTTGAATAGCAATATCAAGGAATAGAGGAACAGGCAATTGATGGGAGTCTTGACTTTCAGCATAACGTTTTAAGTCCATGCCCGAATATCTTCCATCACCATACAAGGCGATAAAGAATCATCGATCAATTCCATTGCTTTAACGATGTTCGGGTGGTCAAACATCTGAAGAACTTCGTAGCTGAAAGCCATACGGGCACGCTGACTTTCTATATCGCAATTCTCACCGCAGGCACGGAGAATGACGCCCTCGCCTGTGGCTGCATTTTGGGCGCGAAATACCCTTGTTCCAACGCTTGAGAAAAGCGTTTCACTAATCGCATAATTAGGTATTTGGAACATACAACCTCATCGCCTGCTATCTTACTTATTCTTTTAAGTATAGCAGTCAAATCAGAGTAACCAGCATTATGGATGCCATGCAATAAGCACTGGCCAAATGACGCTCAACAGTTACTTAATCTGAAAGCTTATCGGTATTTCGATATAGCTGGCGACGTTCTTACCGTTGACTTGTGCAGGCTTAAACGTCCAGGAATCTTGCACAGTTTCCCAAGCGGTATAATCCAACACACCATAGTGGCTGCTTTGAATAATTAGTAAGCTCTCGACACCACCGTTGGGGTCGACATTCACTCCAATCACAACAGTACCCTGCCAGCCCCGTTTTGCAGCAATGGGAGGATATTTGGGTTCCGGGTTATCAGCACTTCCTAAAACATAGGAAGGTTTAGGTATTAACTCTAGCGCCTCAGGTTCCGTTTCCTGTACTTCTACAGGCTTTTCATCAGGTGGCTCATCGGCTTTCGTTTCGCTTGGTGGCTGATTGGGCTCAATAGAATTATTTTGCTCAATTTTTTGCTCGCTATAAAGGGCTCTAGTAGTCTCGACGGAACTCAGTACAACATCACGTATACTCGGTTTAACGATATCCTGTGATTTTGATTTCGGTACTTCGTCGGACCTGTCACTTTTCTCTCTCTTAGTCTTTTTTTGTTCAGACTCAAGTATGCTTTCCTTACTATTTTGCTTGTGTGTTTTTGGTTTTTCTGGGAGTTCCGGCCTCTTTTGTTCCACTTCACGAGGCATTTGAGCAGATACGTTTTCAACAATCTCCTTATCAGCGGGGTCCCCCTCCTCTTGCGAGGGTCTTAAGGAAACATTAACCGAAGTTTTTCCAATCGGCGCAAAGATTTCGTTCTGTCCTTCCCAAAGACTCAGCGCAATATGTGCCAAAAATGACAGTATAATCGCACCGGCTAAGGCTTTTCTTGGCCGAGAACTTGAACCACT
>NZ_LWGG01001274.1:0-1347 GCF_001635365.1 Oleiphilus sp. HI0128
AGATTTCGAATACCATAATTTTCGGTATAGGCCTGCGCCATGGTTTCCCCCATTAGCACACCAAAGGGTGTATCTTCATCAGGCCCGGCAGGAGACGTTCCCGGAAAAGGAAGACCAACAGTCTCTGCCCCCGTATTGACCGGTTCAGGCCCAGCGCCATTACGCCCATGCGGGACTTCGCTTGCACCCGTGTGGCAACCGTTACATTCTATTAATTCCCCTGGAGCGACTTGCAGCCAGTTTTGATGACGCTCACTAGTACGCTGCCCTTTTTCATTTAATACGCTAAGTGCAAAAGCAACATTGGCTGGTACGGTCACCATTACAGATCCATCTGGTTCAATAGGAACATAACCCAGGATTTCCCGCATAGATTGCGCTCGACTTCTACCAAAAGCGGAGTTATCAAAATCACGTACGTTTTCATCAGGTATTGAAACAGCCTTCTCGATTCTTAGAAAACGTTGAGGACGCTCAGAAGGCTCTGTCACCTCAGGATTAGCAAGCGCCGCTAAACCGGCAGGAGACGTATCTTCACCATCAAAGTCATAGACACTGCGAATATGAATCGCTCCTAAACCATTACCAAAGTTTTCCAACTCTACTGGAACGTAGTCTTCCGGTTCTGGCCGACTTGTAACCAACATCACCTGATCGTAGCGATTACCTTCACTCGGTAAGGCAACCACTTTTAAGGTCTTATCGCTCGCATCATAGACATATAAACCATAGAGAGGTGTCGCGGCTTCATAGGTATCTGAAGCGAGTTTCTCTTCGGTACAATATTCTGGCTGGCCTTGTTGATCACCATCTGTTTCAGCATCGATATCGATCAGGGCAACACGACATAAGCTCCAGCTCACCAAGTAACGGTTTGAGCCATCATAAAGCGGTACAAAAGCGCCATACTGACCATTTATCGTTTGTTCATCACTTGAGGTGACCCCGTCAATAATCGCGACTTGCGCCTGCCCTTCAATTGCGTCACTGCCATCGATGGCACGGTCTGCATCAATGAATTCATCCAAATTAATCTCGAGAGGTTGTGCGGCAAACGTAGCGCTTTCGAAGGTACGCAATGAAACCGCAATATTACCGTTTTCTAACTCTTTAGGTTTCAAGAACTGAACTTGGTCACCGTCTTCACCTGAATCATGGGAATGGCGGCCATAGAGGTAATTCAAGCCTGTACCGTCGGGGTTAATCTCGTATAAGTTAACACCATTGTTTCGTGTTTGCCCCGCGTTATCCCAACGAGAAAACAGGACTTTGCCGTTATTCAACAGGATAGGGTCTAGATCGTGGCTTTGGTTAAAGGTAAGTTGCTGAATATTTTGTCCATCACCA
>NZ_LWGG01001275.1:0-684 GCF_001635365.1 Oleiphilus sp. HI0128
ATGCGTATTAGGATGCTTCCTATTAGTTTTGCATTTTCACGTTTCCCTCGCCTCGTTCACGATATTAGTAAGAGTCTTGAAAAGAAAGTTGAGCTTGTTCTGCTTGGTGAGCAAACTGAACTGGATAAAACAGTGATGGAAAGAATAGGCGACCCTCTTGTTCACCTTGTTCGAAACTCACTTGACCACGGTTTAGAGTCGCCAGAAGCGCGTCTTGCCGCTGGCAAAGATGAAACCGGTAAGATTACCCTTAACGCATTTCACCAGGGCGGTAACATTGTTATTCAGATTATTGATGACGGTGCCGGCCTCAATGAAGATCGAATTTTATCGAAAGCAATCGAAAACGGTCTTGTTTCGCCTAACGATCATCTTGAACCAGAGCAAATTCACGACTTAATTTTCCAGCCTGGATTTTCAACTGCTGCAGAAGTTACCGATATTTCGGGGCGTGGCGTTGGTATGGATGTTGTGCGCAGAAATATACAGGACTTAAATGGTTCGGTCGAGGTTGAGTCGACTCCAGGCAAGGGGAGTATGTTCTCGATACGCTTGCCACTGACTCTGGCAATTTTGGATGGTCAGCTAATTCGTGTTGGTCAGCAGGTATATATTTTTCCTTTGGTATCTATTGTCGAATCGATTGAGTCTCAGGATCAGATGATACATCGCGTTTCTGGTGGC
>NZ_LWGG01001276.1:0-732 GCF_001635365.1 Oleiphilus sp. HI0128
AAACATGCTATGCCAATCGGTTGGTATAGTACCCAGCCCAGCCGCTATAGCAGTATTTGCCTGGAAACCGACGTTCCAAATACCAAAAAACATAGCAGGGAATGCGCACAACCAAACCGTAATCATAATACGCTTAAGGTCGATACCATCTCTAACATGAGATGTGGTTTTGGTTACACTTGATGGCGAATAAAAAATGGTGTCAGCAGCTTCGTAAAGCGCATACCACTTCTCGTACTTGCCCCCTTTCTCGAAATGGGGCTCCATTTTATCTAAAACTGTTCTAAGTCCCATGATCAACCCTCAATTTCGATTCGAGTCAGATTCTCTCGTAGAATCGGACCGTACTCATACTTACCAGGACAAACATATGTGCAAAGCGCCAAATCTTCTTCATCTAGCTCTAAACAACCTAGAAGTTGTGCTTGCTCTGTATCACCTACAATCAGAGATCGTAGTAACTGAGTTGGCAAGATATCTAAAGGCATCACTTTTTCGTAAGCACCAACAGGAACCATTGCTCGATCACTACCATTTGTTGTGGTCGTAAAGTTGAACAATTTGGCAGGGTTAAGCTTAGAAAGGTAAATATTCATCACAGAGAACTTGTTGGCACCAGGAGATAACCAACCAATAAACTCACGCTCTTTTTGTTCATCAAGAACACTAACTTGCGAAGCATAGCGCCCTAAATAATCAACTGTAGCTCTTGCGGTCCGGCCACCAAAAACC
>NZ_LWGG01001277.1:0-649 GCF_001635365.1 Oleiphilus sp. HI0128
AACGCTAGAGCGTTTTCAGCATAGTCATATTGCCGTGATTGGTATTGGCGGTGTCGGTTCCTGGGCCGCCGAAGCCTTAGCTCGATCGGGTATTGGTGAAGTTACCCTATTTGATCTGGATGATATTTGCGTTTCGAATATCAACAGGCAAATCCATGCATTGCAAGACACGGTTGGGGCGATGAAGGTGGAGGCTATGGCTGCTCGAATGCAGCAGATTAATCCGCAGATCAAAGTACATGCAAACCACACCTTTATTACGCCTGCAAATGTAGAAACTTTGCTGCACAAAGGCTTTGACTATGTCTTTGATGCGACCGATAGTGTCAAAGCAAAGACTGCCATTATTGCTCATTGTTCGCGACATAAGATTAAGTTGATCTGCTCGGGAGGCGCCGGTGGCCAAGTTGATCCGAGTCAGATTCAAATTGCTGACTTAAATCGTACTATCCAGGACCCATTGCTTGCCAAGATACGCAATAATCTTCGTCGCATGCATGGCTTTTCCCGAAACCCCAAACGCAAATATCGGATTGACTGTGTATATTCGACTGAGCAATTAGTTTACGCACACAGTGATGGCGCAGTATGTCACGAAAAGCCAGCCGAAGGCGGTCCGGTAAAACTGGATTGTGCCTCGGGCTTTGGT
>NZ_LWGG01001278.1:0-819 GCF_001635365.1 Oleiphilus sp. HI0128
TGCGCGGAGCCTCTCCAATCATCACTTTCCAATCCCTAGTTGTTATAAGGACTTTTTAGGAGCCATTTTGGCTCCTTTTTTTTGCCTTGGATTCAGCGAGCTCTAATCCAGAATTTCGTCTAGAGCGTCATAGATTGCTGGCGTGCTAATGAGAAGGTTGTTGTTGTAGATGCAGGCAGGAATACCTTCAGGTACTGGGGTGAAGTGGCCGCAGCGTGCACCGGCTTCAAGGGCAATCAGTCTGGCTGCAGCGAAGTCCCAGGGGCTCAGTGACTCAAAATAGCCGTCAAGGCGGCCATTTGCAACCCAGCAGATATCCATTGCAGCAGAGCCTAGGCGGCGAATGTCTTGGCATTTCATCAGCACCTTTTCTGTTCGGCGCATGATTTCAGGTACGGTGCTTTTATCGTAAGGGAAACCCGTGGCAATCAGGGCTTTCCGTAAATTGTCTTGGTTGCTGACGGATAGCTTGTTCTGATTCAAATAAGAGCCTTGCCCCAAAATAGCGGAATAGCACTCGTCCAGAAACGGATTGTAGACAATTCCCACTTGTACCTCACCTTCACACGCGAATGCGATAGAGACGGCGACCATAAAGTGGCCGTGAGCATAATTAACGGTGCCGTCAATGGGGTCAATAATCCAGATGGGTTCAGCTAGGTCTTTGCCTTGGCTCGTATCGGTATATGTCTCTTCAGACATGATACGGTGGTGAGGGAATTTTTCTTGAATAGCTTCGATGATTAGTTTGTCTGCTGCAATGTCTGCAGATGTTACTAGCTCATGTTGATCTTTGTAATTCTGACTGAGTGAGCCTTT
>NZ_LWGG01001279.1:0-824 GCF_001635365.1 Oleiphilus sp. HI0128
ACGACTTCTTTATGTATTCAGATGCACTCTTGTTTCGCGAGTTATCCGCCCCACTATGGGAAACGCGCGGCGCAATTAATGCCCTGGCCGCTCCTTTTATCGCGTTGACTTTAATGAACAACCAAAAACAAGTCATCGGAATGCACGTCTCACGTCAAATGGCTTTCCATTCGACAACACTGGTGGTCGCCGGAATCTACCTTATCTTAATTTCTGCCGGTGGCTACTATATCAGTGTATTTGGTGGCACGTGGGGTGAAGCTCTACGAATACTGTTTATCGTAATCGGCCTAATAACATTAATACTTCTAATTAGCTCTCCAATTCTACGCGCACGTATAATGGTTTTTATTAGTAAGAATTTTTTCGACTATAAATACGACTATCGCGACGAATGGATCAAGAGTACACGCGCGCTTTCTGATACAGATACCTCCCACCCTCCATCACTACAGGCGATAAAAATCCTTGGCGACTTGGTCGGGAGCCAGTCGGGCGCGATCTGGATTAAAGACGAGGAAGGTTTATTCAAACCCAAAGCACAATACCACCTACCTGATGCAAAGTTCGGAGACATCGACCATCATTCCGAGCTAATAACCTTCTTCACCCAAAATGACTGGATCATCAACCTCGATGAATACATGCTAGACCCAAGCAAATATAAGCTGATCGAAATTCCGGAAAGCATGCTTCACCTCGAGCACCCATGGCTGATTCTGCCCCTTGGGGTCGGTGAAAACCTATCCGGATTAGTCTTGCTATGTGAACCCATCGCAACGATTGACCTAAACTGGGAGAATTACGACCTGTTGAAAATTGTT
>NZ_LWGG01001280.1:0-636 GCF_001635365.1 Oleiphilus sp. HI0128
TAGGCAGGCGATAAATTGGCTATCTTCAGCTTCTTCTGTTGGCTTTGGTAGGGCCGTTATTATATTAAGGTCATCCTTATCTTCCAAGCATTGGCTAAGTAAGTGAGACGCAACACGTCTTGGGCCGCAATCTATAACAATAAGGTTTGACCACTTGCTTAGCTTTTCAGTGCCACCTTTGAACTGTACCGGAGCTACTATCTGGCTAGCCCAGTAGCGAGTGTCGCTTGCTTGTTCATCTGTAATCCAGTCGCCGCTGACACAGGAAATAAATGGGATACTGGGCTTTTTGCAATGAATGCCCTTGAGCTCTGTGATGAAAGCCTGCTCGGCAGGGATCATCATTGGCGAGTGGAAAGCGTGCGAGGTTCTTAGCTTTGTGCAATGAATACTGGCCTTCTCCAGTGCTTCTTTTGCTTGTTCAATATGAACATCTTCACCAGAGAGAGTGAGTGATTCAGGAGTATTTTGAGCTGAAAGAACAACACTATCCGGAATTAAGTGCTTGATTGCGTCAAAGCTGCTTTCTACGGCTAACATGCTACCACTCGCCTGTCTTTGCATGACTCTGCCGCNCGTTAAAACTACTCTAATTGCCGTGTGTAAATCGAATACCCCAGACAAGGTTGCCGCAGC
>NZ_LWGG01001281.1:0-1158 GCF_001635365.1 Oleiphilus sp. HI0128
GAAGTAGGTCTGCTTCAAGATCATCTTCATCTATGGTTGTAGGCGCACTGACTTCAATGCTTTCAGGCTCTTCAACCGGTGTTTCAACAGGGCTTTTGATTTCAAGTTCTTCTGGCTCAGAAGTCTCTACTGGTGAGCCAGTGGTGACTTGCTTGATCTTATTGAGAAGTTCATCTGCGCCATTGATAGCTGAACCTTGTTGAACCGCTTCAACCATATTAGCTAAGGCATCATGACAGCTTAAGCAAAGAGCCGTCATGTCTTGTGTCGCATCAAGCTGCTTATTAACAATAGACTCGAATAAGGTTTCCAGTTCGTGTGCAAGATCACCAATAGGGTTGATTTCGGCCATTCGAGCACCGCCTTTAAGGGTGTGCAATTCACGCTGTAGCTCGCCAACAACCTCGATATTAAAGACGTCGGATTCCCATTGGTGCAATAGTTCGCCAGAACTGTCGATTATTTCTTGGGCTTCTTNTAAAAATATCTCGGCTAATTCCGGATCCAAGTCTAATAAGACCTGGCTAGGACTTGTCGTTTGTGATTCAGAGGGCTGTTCATTTTCTGGAGCGATATCTTCTTCAACAAGTGGGGTGTTAACACGCAAATCATCAACAATTGAAGTGATATTCGTGACCAGCTCATCTTGAGGCTGGCAAGGTTGCAAAGCCTGGATAGACTTAAGCATTGCTTCTAGAGCCTGCGAAGACTCTTCAAGTAGCGATAACATCAGGCTGGAGGCATCAGCTTTGTAATCGATTAGTTTTTCAAATAGTTTCTCAAGGATATCACTTAAATCGCCAACCGCTTCGAAGCCTGCCAAACGTGCACCACCTTTGAGTGTATGCATGTCTCGTTGTAATTGCAGGATAACGTGTTCATTACCTGGTTGTTGTTTAAGTTTGTCTAGTGCAGGGTTGATTCCATTGACTAGCTCATTAGCTTCCTCGAGGAATATTTCAGCCAAATCGGCATCCATAATGGCTTCATCGTCGAGTTCAACGCTTGCTTCTTCCTCCACTTCATCTGTGGTAGCGGAGTAGGTAGGTAATACGTCATCCAACTCTTTCTCTAGCTGGTCGAGCTTCTCGTTTAAGCTATCTTCTTGAGTTGATACACTTTGACTTTCTACCGGACTATCTTCAATAACATGGCTAT
>NZ_LWGG01001282.1:0-917 GCF_001635365.1 Oleiphilus sp. HI0128
TTAAAGCTAGCTATTAAGTTTCTTGGCAAGAATCTGATTGAACAGTTTAGGGTTTCCTTGTCCTTTAGAGGCTTTCATTAAAGGCCCCATAAATCCGCCCATAAGCTTTTTACGCTTTTTGTCATCGGCCTCTTTATACTGTGCAATCTGATCAGCCATGCCAGCGAGTACTTCGTCAACCAATGCTTCTAGCGCACCGGTATCAGATACCTGCTTTAGACCTTGTGATTCAATAATTGCGTCAACATCATCACCAGATTTTTCCCAAAGTGTATTGAATACTTTCTTTGCACCTGAAGACGACAAAGTGTTGTCTTTAACTCTAAGCACCAGTTGCCCAAGTTGCTCTGCACTGATAGGAGAATCTTTTAAGGAGATGCTGTCGCTGTTGAGTCGCGCGCTTAGCTCTCCCATTGTCCAGTTGGCAGAAAGCTTAGCGTCACCTGAAATGCTACTGGCTGTCTCGAAATAATGAGAAAGGTCTGCCTGTGCTGAGATCAAGCCTGCATCGTAACTTGATAAGCCGTATTCGGCGCAGAACCTTGCCTTTCGTGCATCAGGAAGCTCTGGCATCTCAGTTTTAATCTGATCAATAAACTCGTCAGACAATTCGACAGGAAGCAGGTCAGGGCATGGGAAGTAGCGGTAATCGTTTGCTTCTTCTTTGCTACGCATGGAGCGGGAGATATCTTTCTCTCCATCGTATAAGCGGGTCTCTTGCGTGATGCTGCCGCCATCTTCAAGAATATCTATCTGACGCTCAACCTCAAGGGCGATCGCCTTTTCCATGAAGCGGAAGGAGTTAAGGTTCTTGGTTTCGGTTCGTGTACCAAGCTCTTCCTGACCTTTGGGGCGTACCGAGATATTGACGTCAAAGCGCATTGAGCCTTGTGACATTTCACCGTCACAGATGCCAA
>NZ_LWGG01001283.1:0-860 GCF_001635365.1 Oleiphilus sp. HI0128
TTCGAGTTCGGAGAAAAGAGATGGAAGAATCAAGGACATGGGGCGTTGTTTACTAAAGCCCCTTAACTCATCTTCCAAATCATCCAGAGGGCGACGTGATAGGTTGTGTAGGGTGGTGACAATGCCGTTTTGATAGAAATCAGCCATAATGATTTTCTCTCTAACTGTAGATAATGTTGTTTACGCCTTGGGCCCAGCCTTTCGGGCCACAATGCTCGCTAACTTGGTAGCCACTAGTACGGGCTAAACTTGGTGGAGCGTGAGCTGGAGAGCGGATAATGAGCGCTCTATCAGCAAGCTCCAACATGGCGACATCATTAAGACTATCGCCAATTGCGAGTGTTTTTAAGTCGCAGGGAATGGAAAAATTAATGAACTGTTTGACCAGCCAAGATAAGGCTCGGCCTTTATCGTGATCTCCGTTCAAGCATAGGAAACGCCCTCCTTGAAGAACGGTGCCTCCCTTATTTTCCAGATAAGTAATGAAGGATTGCTTATCGGAATGATTGCCTAGCCATTGAATTGGCTCACTGTACTCGCGCTCATTCGCTTGCTTGGCTTGCTCGACGCTAAGCCCTGTTAGCTCGGCAAGCGCTTGCTCGCTCATCGCTGCAAAATGGTTAAATTGCTGCGGAAAATCCTTTTTGGCTTGTTCGAGAATACCGAGCCAGTGTTGACGTGTTTCTGATAAGCCATAAACCCAGTATCCGTTTTGCTCGTAGCAAGCTTCTGGTTTACAGGGAAAATAGTCCGTAGGGATCAAGACAGCAGCGCCATTTTCAACAATAAACGGTTGCTGGTTTTTGATTGCTTTTCTGAGCTTGAGCACCTCGGTACGAGTTTTACTGGTGGCAAAAATA
>NZ_LWGG01001284.1:0-7262 GCF_001635365.1 Oleiphilus sp. HI0128
AAAGTCGCCTGAAAAATACAACATTCAATTCCCGAAAATCGCTGATAAACCGTACTTTGAGACAGTTCAAACTGGCGGGCAGATCGATCTTGCCCAGGCAGCTACCCTGGCCGGCATCGATATAAAGGAAATATATAAACTCAACCCAGGATTCAATCAGTGGGCTAGCGCCCCCATGGGGCCTCATCGTTTATTGGTACCTATTGAGAGCGCCAAACAGTTTAAAGCCGCGCTGACTGAGCTACCTCCAGAAAAGAGGCTCAACTGGACTCGCTACAGTATAAAACGCGGTGACTCCTTAATTCGCATAGCAAAGAAATTCAACACAACTCCAGCCTTGATTAAGCAAGTCAATCAGCTGCGCTCTAACACGATCAGAGAGAAACAAAAATTACTTATCCCTGTTGCATCTGAAGGTAAAGCTTATTACAACTTAAGCCAGCATAATCGACTCAAGCGCAAGCAAGACAAAATATCCGGAAGCCAAGGCAGCAAGAAACTACGTTATAAAGTACGCTCTGGAGATACCATGTGGGATATTTCCAGAGCTCACAAAGTAGGCGTTCGCTCTCTAGCCAAGTGGAACGGCATGGCACCCACTGACCCGATTAAGCCAGGTCAGGAATTAATTATCTGGTCACTTAAGGATGTAGGTAAAGCAAGCATGCCGCTACCGTCTTTTAGAGATAAAAGGCAAATGATCAGAAAGATTGGCTATCGAGTAAGAAAAGGTGACTCGCTCGCTCGCATCGCAAGTAAGTTCAGCGTAACGATTAATGACCTAGTAAGCTGGAACAAGCTAAACAAGAAAAAATATCTACAGCCAGGACAGAAGCTAACCATCTACGTAGACATAACAGCTACTTAGGCCCCGTTACCGAGGCTAGAATTTATTTTAACCTAGGAAGCCACCTCTAAAATCATTCAGACAATAAGTACTCACTAAATTCGATAAAGTGGGAAACAGTTACCTTATCTACTGGAATCATAGACTTATCAGCGTCAGCGCTATTTTCACTTAATTCACTCATCATACCTTTCACTCTTTCAAGCGTTTCACGAATCAAGCTGACCATTGAGTCGCGCGGAGATTCAAACACTCCCATTGAATCATTCATCTGATTAAAGTGATTAACCATATCTACAATAGGTTGATACCGCTTTAGGTTTGATAAGTCATTCGTTCGACCTTCTTGTGAACTAGAAGGTGCACCATAAGTTCTTAACTCTTCCGCTACAGTCTTGGACAAGTCTAAGGAAAAGGATGCAATTTCGCTGGAATCAAACCCTACACTCATCGCTGATTCAAATGCATCCTGAAAGCGGTCTTGAAAAAATAATTCCGTTACATTACCTAGCTGCGACAATAGCTCGTTAATTGCCGTAAGCTCCGATTCATCCAGCTCCCCTTCGACACTATATTCAAACGACTTATCGCCGGACACAGCCACGCCTAGAGAGTTTCCCGAAGACTGGTAAATAGAGGCAAATGTATCACTCAAACGAATCGAGACTTTATCGCCATCCCTGGTCGTTAAGGAAAACTCGGTACTATCATGACTTGCATATTTGTACTTGGAAACAGCCTCGAAAGACTCTGGCTTAAGCTGTTGTTCATTGACTTTCTCTGGCGTAAAAAACTCGTAAACATTTAAAGCTTGCTGGGAGGTTTTAGCCTCAGTATCTACAGGAGTGTTAGTCGAAGCCGCAACTTCATTTCTAGCGCTCTGCTTGCTCCCTTCAGCTAAGCCATCTGCAGCACTCAGATGTTTTCCTTCAATATCATCTACCCCCTCATCAACCAAATGTCGAGACTGAGCTATTTCCTCCTCAAGCTTTTCATCCATCAAACCCAATGCGCTGATATCTTCTTTAGCGGATGAAAAGCCCGCCTCAATCCCTTTTCGAGCCTGACTTAATAAGTCACCAATTCTCGACTCATCCGCCCCGTTTCTGAGCTCGCTTTCAATTCGGCGTTCGACAAAACCGAGCACAGTATGAGCCACATCTGATGGAGAAGGCACTTTAAACTCAAACTGAGGTTTTTCGATAGTAATATTGAAACTAAAGTTTGTCTCTATCGAGCGGGAGAAAATTCTCCTTCCACTATCGGTACCGGCTTCTAAAAGCTGAGTTTCAACGCTTGTTTGCATACTTGCACTTAGCTTTGCAGAGCCAGTGCTTTCAGCTATCTTACTGGCATCTAGCGAGCGGTGCCGCGACAGCCCACCATCGTTTAGCTTGTCAATGTTATCTAATGCGTTCATACAAAACCCTCTAAAATCCGGTTGACCTCATAGCTATTATCGTCCGCAAAAAGATTTTCTTTAGGCATTCTTTTATAGAAAAGACATCTAAAGCAAGAATCTGTTATATTCCACGCAATTCACCAACTTAATGCGATTACTATGAATAAATTCCCCGAACCAAGCGACCAATACATGCCCGCCACACTCCTTCGGCGACTTCTTGCGTTTTTTTATGACAGTATCTTATGCATAGCTCTCACCATGACCATCACCATGATCTATATGGCGATTAGCCATAGCCTTATTGGTGCCGAAGAGTACAAGCAAATTAATGAGTCAGGCCAATCGCTTAAGGACCCACTACTATCCTCAACGCTTTTTATTTCCCTATTTCTGTTTTTTGGTTATTTCTGGACTAAAACCGGACAAACCCTTGGAATGCAGGTTTGGCATTTACGCATACAAAATGAGGACAACACATCAATCAGCTGGAACCAAGCCCTTGTCAGGTTCTTTGTCGCCGGAGTTTCCATTGCCGCATTCGGTCTTGGCTACCTTTGGGTATTCATCGATAAGAAAAATCGAACCTGGCAATGCATCGCATCTGAAAGCAAAGTTATACGAATTCCAAAGCGCAGCTAGACTCTAAATAAGTCAAACCAGCTTTCTCAGGTCAAAAAAAAGCTCTCGACATAATCGAGAGCTTTTTAGACAACAAACAAAAAATTAATCGTGAGCAGAGATAATCCAGTTTGTAGTCGACTCCATATCAGTAATAAACAACTGACCGATTGACTCACCAGTATCGCCGAATGAGATAGAGTGGATATCAATATCACCCTTGAAGCGCGTATTGATTGCAATACCATCCACAAAAGGATTACTACCAGCAAGCAGACCATCTATATTTAAAACAGCATCTTTAACTGCATAGATTTCACGAATAGAGTGCGCAAAACTAAATGATGAAGTGCCATCCAAACCTGTCAAATCGCCACGCTCATTGTGAATTTCCATGTCAGAAATCTGAACACCGGCAATATCAATATATACATCCAGATCTGTAATCTTAAAGTAACGACCCCAGTATATTTTGGAGTCAGCCTTACCCGTATTACCACCTAGAGGTCCAGATCCATCAAAGCCGTTACCATTGTTCTCAAGATGTAAGTCATCAGGACCTAAGTAACCCTGGATACCTAATTGACTAATCAAGGTAGTTGTACCAGCAGCACCTTGGTCGGGACCCTGACCATCAGTATCTAGACCAGCAGAACCTAGCTCATAACTTGAACTTGCCAAGCCAATTGCATCGATTTCAAGACGAAAGTCGACAGCATGCTCTAGGACTAGCTCTGCAGTATGAAAATCGTCTAATCCAAATCTACCGTCAGCTCTATACTGATCGATACCGCCTTCTGAAGCCCAGCCATCAGTAAAGTCAAAATGGATTACCAAATCACCATCACCATATGTGCGCTTATCGTCAATTACAGCGTTATCACGAGTTGAGTCAATACCGTTTGCAACACTAACAAACGTCGTATCAGTATTCCCATCATTTACATACATCTGAGCAATATCACGCATATTGGAAAAACCATATGCAAGCTCATTATCACCGTCGGTACCATCACCGGCGATGTCAATCTCAAGCCGTAAGTTGTCAAGCATCGTACCTGCAGAGCCCGTACCATTACCCAACGAGTTACCACCCATACGGATACCTTGAATCAACAAATAGCCTGCATCGTGATATGCGAACTCTCCGATCTCCCACTGACTTTCTACATCAAGAGTAAGACCTGCCTGACCCGTGACGTCTTGTAGACTATCTTCATCAAGCATTTGGACTTCGGCCATCACATTTGATGACAAAGCAGAAACTGCCGTCACCAAAGCCAACCTCTTCAAGCCTTTCATTATTGTATTCTCCTACTTTTTTTATTGTGCCGGCCTTCAGCTCTATTTTAGTCCAATCGGGATATATAGACTTTGTACCGTTAGGCGCCCCTTTCTTTCTTAAATACAGCCCGCATCCATGCATACACAAACCTGTGCCAAGGTCCTACAATCCACCCTTGACCCAAGGACTACTACATACGCATTTTATCCAGTCTAGTTGCTGCTTGAATAATACGCGAATTAACAACCTGGTTCAATCATGGAAAGTCTGTGTGAGACACTGCTCTCACTCCAGCTCAACGTGCCCTTCGCAAAAGGAATATCCCTGCTACCAAACATACCGAAATAGGAATAACAGTCGCATAGATTGGATTAAAACCAAACACAATTGCACTCGGCCCTAACAGGTCTTGTGCATACTTGAACAACAGTCCAACCACTACCCCTGAAAACACCCTAAACCCCATCGTGACAGACCTAAGAGGCCCAAATACGAACGATATTGCCACCAAGACCAATACTGCCGTTGAAATTGGCTGAAACGCTTTCTTCCAAAATGACATCATATAAGCGTCAGAGTTTAAGTCCTGAGCTTCAAGATATTGAGAATAAGTATATAAACCCGATATAGATAAGTCGTCGGATGAGACAACCAACACACTAAGCACCGAGGGAGACAAGTCTGTTTGCCAAGTTTTAGTTGGGAAATGATTGACGTAAGTGCGCGCCCCTTTAAAGCTTGTTTCAATAACAGACTCTAACTGCCAAGTACCACGCTGAAAAATAGCACGCTTCGCAAACACACTACTTTCAAGCTGATGATCAGCATCATACCTCTGCAACGACACACCATGAAGCACACCGTTTGATTGCACGGCATTAAAGTGCATAAAAGTATTACCCTCCCGATGCCACACCCCTCTATGACTGGCAACATTTTGCTCTGCCCCCTGGAGAACCGCTCTACGACTCTGAGCTATACCTTCCGTTACAGGAGCAACAAACTCCCCCAAAAACAAACCAATAAGCACAACAACTATTGCAGGCTTCATCGCAAAAAAGACAATCCTTCTGGTCGATACACCCGCTGCACGAATCACCACCAACTCGCTATTTTTGGCAATTGCACCCAAGCCTATCAAGCACCCCATAAACGCCACCAAAGGCAAGTAGTCATATATTCGTCGAGGCAGGGTCGTCAGTACGAACAATGCGGCATCAATAATCCCGTACTGCTCACTCAAATCATTCACTTCCGCCATAAACGCAAACAAAACATCTAACGATAGAACAACCGCCGCAACCAATAGCATGGACGCCGCCACTGTTTGCACAATGTAACGATTAATTCTTCTCATTATTGTTCCCTAGCGCCATATATAATCTGCTAAAAAGCGTTTTCAAAAGTGCCTTATGGTTAATCAAAAATATGCCCTAATATCAGAAATTTGCTGAAGAACGATGCAGTTCATCATTTGGCTTGCTATTCTATGACGATACACGTTTTCAAACCACCTCATTATGTGCTTCAGCACTAATGACCTTCGATACGATAAGAGACAGAAATGAATTACAATATTGTCGATACCGCGATTTCATCACTAAAAGCAGACAGCCTATGCATAGGCCTATACGAAAATCAGACACTATGTGAGCAAGGCAAAGTGCTCGACAAACTTCTTGATGGGCAACTAAGCCAAAGCATATCGCAATTCGACATTGATAGTGATTCAGGAAAAAGCTTCTTCCTACCCCTTCGTAGCGAACACGCTAATAGCGTTATTCTTTTGGGCATGGGAGACAAAAAGAAGTTAAACCTAAGCAGCCTAAACAAGGCCTTCAGCGCATTAGCAAGTCAAGCGAAAAGCGCCAAAGTAAAATCCTTACACTGCTTTTTGGACAATACTATAGATGGCACAGACATTAGCGCCAGACAACTCGCAAACAGTCTCGTTCGCTCAATTTCTGACCAGCATTACACTTTCGATCAGTACAAAAGCAAAAAATCTCCGGCCATCATATTGGAAAACATCAGTGTCGTCTGCTGCACTGCAGACCAACAAGCCTTGAGCGAAGCAACTGTGATCGCTCAAGCTCAGGCGAGAGGCATGGCTACAACCAGAACGCTTGGCAACCTACCCGGAAATGTCTGTACACCTGCTTACCTAGCAGAGCAAGCACTAGCGCTAGCAAGCAGAAGTAATAACTTTGAAGTAAAAGTACTCGAAGAATCTGATATGGAAGCACTAAACATGGGTGCATTTTTATCCGTATCCAAAGGTAGCTCAGAACCAGGAAAAATGATTATCCTTGAGTATAAAGGTGGCAAAGAAGGCGATGCGCCACATATGTTAGTCGGCAAAGGCATCACCTTTGATACCGGAGGAATTAGCTTAAAACCTGGCCCGCAAATGGATGAAATGAAGTATGACATGTGCGGTGCCGCGAGCGTTATCGGTACGATGACTGCAATTGCCGACCTACAACCCAAAATGAATATCGTCTGCATCATTGCAGCGGCTGAAAACATGCCGGCTGGACACGCCTCCAAACCTGGTGATATCGTGACAACAGCTTCGGGTCAAACAGTAGAAATTCTAAACACCGATGCAGAGGGCCGCCTAGTTTTATGTGACGCCCTAACCTACGCCAAAAACTACAAGCCCGCCTCAGTTATCGATATTGCGACACTTACTGGTGCTTGCATTATCGCGCTTGGGCACAGCACCTCTGCCGTGATGGGCAATGACGACACCCTGGTCGATGAACTTCTGCAGTCAGGCAAAGAGGTAAACGATAAAGCGTGGCAATTACCCATTTGGGATGAGTATCAGGAACAGATCGAAAGCCCCTTTGCCGATATTCAAAATATTGGCGGCAAAGGCGCAGGCAGCATTACCGCTGCATGCTTCTTGTCTAGGTTCACCAAAGAATACAAATGGGCTCACTTGGATATCGCAGGTACAGCTTGGGTATCAGGAGGAAAAGACAAAGGTGCAACAGGTCGTCCGGTTCCTTTGCTACTGAACTATCTGTTAAGCAAAGCGTCTTAAATATCTAGCAAGACTATTGAGTTAATTACGACAGCGACAACAAAAGCATGCCCAG
>NZ_LWGG01001285.1:0-1234 GCF_001635365.1 Oleiphilus sp. HI0128
GGTAGATCTTTTCAAATTTTAAGTGATGAAAACTCACGAAAGCTATTTAAGGATTGTGAAACCGGGATGTACCCGATTCTCGCAACTGCCTATGGTTTGCCGATTATTCTAGATACGAGTTTACTGGAACTGGAGTTTGTATTCTCTGCTAGTGGTTGCTCAAGCACCTTATTAAAGATTCCCGGACCGTCTTTTCGTATGGCAATGAATGGCGCGATTAAGGCAAAAGTTTCTATTTGGCTTGCGGGTGAGGAGCCTAAGTCAGGATCGGGGCAGAAGGTTTCAAATTTGCCTCATAATGCGGGCTTGACCCTAGATGGCATTGCGAAGAAGTTAAGTCGTTTATATAAGTTACCACCAATGCCAGNAACTGCTATACGAATCATGCACCTGACCAGCGACCCCGATGCTGATGTATTTCAATTGGCTGAGGTGATAGAGCGAGATCCGAGTCTAGCCTCACAGGTGATGCGTTATGCCCGGTCAGCGTTGTTTTCTTATCGAGGCGAATTAACGTGTGTAAAAGATGCTGTGAATATCGTGCTAGGTTTTGATCGTGTATCTCAGCTATCGATGGGTTTAGCGGCAGGAAAAGCTTTCAATATACCTGCGGCAGGGCCCTTGGGTTTAAAATCATTTTGGCAGCATTCACTTTATAGTGCTGTGTTGGCTCAAGCCTTAGCTTTATTGGCCGATCCTGATATAGAGCTGAACGAGCGCGATGCTTATCTTGCCGGTTTGCTTCACAATTTTGGTATTTTATTAGTTGGTCATCTTTTTCCGCCAGAGTTCCAAATGCTCAATTGAGCCGAATAGGCTGAGCCGGAGTTGAGCATGGCTGAAATCGAACAGCAGGTCTTTGGAATGGGGGGCGCGCAAGAGTTTATTGCTTTAGGGCATGCCTCTATTGGTGCAGTGTTACTAAAACTATGGGGAATGCCGGAATCAAGTATTACGGTAGCCGGTATGCACCAGAAAAAAGACTATCAAGGTAAGCACCAAAAGTATGTAGAATTAGTGCAGTTGGCTAATGCGCTATTGGCAGCGAAAGGGATTGGTGATGAGCCCGCTTTGCATGATTGTGAGAAATTAATGCAAGGTTTGGGTATACAGGAAGAGCAAGGGATGGCTTTATTGGATTCTTTACTCGAACAGTGCCAAAGCCTGGATGAGATGATTCGTCAGATGGCGGCATAATTATAAGATTAAGTCATTATTATACCTACTAGGTGTT
>NZ_LWGG01001286.1:0-520 GCF_001635365.1 Oleiphilus sp. HI0128
CTTCATTTAACTTCATCACAACATCGCCAATTTGCTTAACAATGTTAGGCTGAATACCTTCATTTGGCTCATCCAGAATTAACACCTTAGGCTCTATAATCAGCGCTCTGCCAATGGCCAACTGCTGTTGCTGGCCACCCGATAAGTCACCACCGCGGCGATGCATCATTTCGCCTAGCACAGGGAATAGATCAAAAATTTTCTGAGGAATTTCACCCGCGCCTTCCTGACCTTTTAAACGTCCCTTGCGAATAGGCAAACCCACACGTAAATTCTCTTCAACGGTTAGTAATGGAAAGATCTCCCGTCCCTGCGGCACATAGCCAATACCTGCGGGTGCTCGAGCTTCGGCTGTTTTTCCCTGCAAAGGCTGGCCATCCATTAATATTTCGCCATTGGTGACGGGAAGCAGTCCCATGATGGCCTTAAGTAAGGTAGTTTTACCGACACCATTACGGCCCATGATACAAGTGCGTGAACCTGGCTCGATCTGCATGTCCAAGTCCCAAAGGATTTGAGT
>NZ_LWGG01001287.1:0-955 GCF_001635365.1 Oleiphilus sp. HI0128
TGATAAACGTGATAGTTGTTCTGGGCATCGCGTGGGTGAATTAATGGGAACGAGTGTGAGCTCCGGGTTCGCTCTAAAATAAAATTATTTATGCTGCCAAGCTGATATAGATCAAGCTTGGCCTTTTGTAGAAATACCCGGGCATTGCTCTGTCCGGGTAAGTTGATTGCTTTATAGGGCGATGAAGTCTGGTTTTTCTCTGACAAAGCACTCAGGGCAGGGAAAGTCTTCAGGAACCTCTTCCCACTTAGTGCCAGCGGGGTAGCCTTCGTGCTCGGCACCTTTAGCTTCATCATATATATAGCCGCAGTCAGGGCATTGAAATTGACTCATGGTCTAAACCTCCTTATGTCTCTTAAGCTGCTTCGGCTGTTTCGCTGACTTTATCACTCACAGGTGGCTGGTGATATTTGTTGTAGACCAGTTCTTTGGAGTCTGGGTCTATATTGACTTTGTCCATATCATTACCAGCCCAATCTATGACTTTTTTGTCCATGATTGAAAACCAGAGTGGTGGGATCATGGCAACCAAAAACATAAGCGGGTAGCCAGAAGGTAGAGAGGGGACGTCGTCGTAATCACGAAGAACTTGATATGGGCGTGTAGGGTGCGCATGATGGTCTGAATGTCGCTGAAGGTGTAATAAAACCAGGTTGGATGCTTTGTGATTACTATTCCAGGAGTGATGAGGTTGGCAGCGCTCATAGCGGCCGTTTTCTTTTTTCAAACGAAGTAATCCATAGTGTTCTACATAATTGGCGCATGTCAGCTGCCACCAACCATAAGCGGCCGAGATTAATAGGAAGGGGATCATAACCGGGCCAAAAAAGGCAAGCATCAGGGTATAGGCTGAAATGGTGAGCGCTGCTGGTTGCAGAATCTCGTTATCCCAAGACCATTCTGATTTTCCTAAACGGTGCAAGCGGTTTGCTTCGAGCCCCCAGGCTCGTCGAAA
>NZ_LWGG01001288.1:0-1201 GCF_001635365.1 Oleiphilus sp. HI0128
TACCTTTGTGAATGCCTTCAAGTCAGCCCCCTCCAAAGGATGGTAAGGTAGCTGGATATTACTACTTAATCACTTCGCCAATCACACAAGCCAAGTCATAACCCGCGGTTCTCAGCTCATTTAAACAAGCGTTCGCTTGATCAGCAGGCACTCCAGCCAATAAACCTCCCGCAGTTTGGGGGTCAAATAAAATCTCTGCTTCTTTCGGCGTTTCCAAGGAAATAAAAGCACGCATCTTGGTATCGATTTGTTTGTTTTGCTCATGCAAGCTCGAGAATATACCCTTAGCCATCAGTGCTTCAGTACCGTCCAATACAGGTAAGGAAGCCAGATTCAAAGAAGCCTTTTGCTTTGACGCCTGAAGCATTTCCAGTAAGTGTCCAGCTAAGCCAAAGCCCGTGACATCGGTACAAGCTTTCGCCCTATGGTTGAAGAGGATATGACTCGCCTTTTGGTTAGACTGAAGCATCATTTCAATCGCCGATTTCACCCAAGGCCCCTTCGCCAAGCCTCGCATATCCCCTGCAAATAAAGCCCCTGTTCCCAGCGCTTTAGTTAGAATCAATTTATCACCTGGCTGAAGCCCAGCCTTGGTTAGAAGCTGGTTTTCATCGGTTAGACCATTAATGGTAAAGCCAAGGCTTAGTTCAGCACCTTCTGCAGTATGCCCCCCAACAATGGGCATCTCACACGCATCAAAAACCTTGCTCGCGCCAAGCATCAGATGAAGCAATTGCTGCTCAACTTTTTCTTCACTCGCAAAAGGTAAGGTCACTAAAGCTTGGGCGCTATGGGGCGTTGCTCCCATGGCAAAAATATCACCCAAGGCATGGTTCGCGGCAATCTGGCCAAAGAGGTAGTCATCATCGATGAAACGTCGAAAAGCATCGACAGACTGGACTAATAATTTATCGGCAGGAATGGCCAAAACGGCGGCATCATCCGGCTGGGACAGTGCTACCTTCGCCTTATCCTCATAACGTGTTGAAAGCTGGGCAATCACGCGATTTAAAATAGGCTGCCCCACTTTGGCACCGCAACCGCCACAACGCATACTCATCGGCTCAGCATCCACACTCGCATTTTCAGCGGGGATCATCGGCTTGGCAAGTTCACTAAAGCGGCGCATAAATTTACGGTCGATTGAATCTTTCCAGTGCCATACCCATGCGCCCGACATTGCCCAGTCACCTCTAGAGGC
>NZ_LWGG01001289.1:0-1035 GCF_001635365.1 Oleiphilus sp. HI0128
TGCATCACGGCCAGCAACATTGATAAACGGTTCTGATCCATACCCAAGGCGACTCGCTTAGGGTAGTTGCCTTGGCTCTCATCAACCAAAGCCTGTAATTCTACTAGCAACGGGCGCGTACCTTCCCAGAGTATCGTCACGACACTACCTGGCATTATCTCTTCGCCACGGCTTAGGAATATTGCACTCGGGTTCTTCACTTCAACCAAGCCTTTTTCGAGCATAGCAAAGACACCTAACTCATTCACTGCACCAAAACGATTTTTGATTCCTCGCAAAGTGCGATAACGAGTGTCACTGGAGCCTTCGAGCATTATCGAGCAGTCAATCATATGCTCCAAAACCTTAGGCCCGGCAATCGCTCCCTCTTTGGTCACATGACCAACCAGAAATAGCACCATGCCAGTCTGTTTGGCAAGACGGGTCAACCTGGCAGCACATTCTCTTACTTGCGAAACGCTACCTGGAGCCGACTCTATCGCTTCTGTGTGCATTACCTGAATACTGTCAACAACCAGCACTTTTGGCTTATGGACTTGAACCACTTCTTCTATTGATTCGATCCGGGTTTCAGAGAACATATTCAGCACATCAGCTTTGAGACCGAGGCGCTTTGCTCGCAGTGCAACCTGTTGTAAAGACTCTTCACCAGTAATATATAAGCCGTCCCTGCTTGAAGAAAGATGACACATCGTCTGGAGTAGCAAAGTACTTTTCCCGGCACCCGGATGACCTCCAACCAATATAGCAGAACCGGGAACTAAACCTCCCCCCAGCACCCGATCAAACTCACCTATACCGCTACTGAATCTGGGTTGATCTTCGAGGTCAATTGACCCCAAAGCCTTAATCTCGGACTTGGCGCCCGCATAACCCAACGAGGTACTGCTGCTCTTACTTTGCTTTGCTAGCTTTATTTCCTGAATAGTATTCCATTGGCCACAATCCGGACACTGGCCTTGCCATTTAGATAAATCTGACCCGCACTCAGTGCAGACGAATGCGGTTTTGCTCTTTGCCATGCTAAGCCTATTG
>NZ_LWGG01001290.1:0-746 GCF_001635365.1 Oleiphilus sp. HI0128
TGCAGAACTGCTTTTGAGTAGAGCACATGAAGCTCTAGCGTTATGTTCAGAGGGTGATGCTAATGCCGCCAGCATGGTTTCTTCAGCCTCCTCATCACTACACAACCTACCCAGCGAAAATCATGAGATTAGTGAAGCACTCAACATGCTGAATGAAGCGCAAATCCAAATTGAAGAGGCAGGTAGTAATTTACGCCATTTTATCGACTCATTTGAACTCAACCCAGCACGCCTGCAAGAAATCGAAGAACGCCTAAGCACTGCTTACCAGTTAGCAAGAAAACACCGCTGTGAACCCACTGAGCTGTTAACCATACAAAACAAACTCAGCAAAGAACTACATGACTTTAATAATGGCGACCAAAATCTGGAGCAACTGCAAGCTGAAGTAATCGAATTGGAAAACACTTACCGGGCCTTAGCTGAAACGCAGCGTCAGAAGCGTATAAAGTGTGCCAGCTCTTTAGAAAAGAAAATATGTGAGCAGCTAGCATTGATGGATATGAAGTCAGTGAAGTTCTGCGTCAGCCTAACACCTCTCGATAACAGCAAGGTAAGCCAGCACGGTCTGGATACCGTCGAATTCCTGATTAGCACCAATCCTGGACAGCCCCCCAAAGCCATCAACAAAGTTGCCTCAGGCGGTGAGCTGTCCCGAATCAGCTTAGCGATTCAAGTCATTGTCGCTCAAAACTCGACCATTCCAACACTGGTTTTCGATGAGGTGGATGTAGGCATTGGCGGCG
>NZ_LWGG01001291.1:0-1678 GCF_001635365.1 Oleiphilus sp. HI0128
GAACTATTGGGTGGACATGACTTGGTAAAGCTTGAAGTACTAGGCGATCAAAAGACTTTATTTCCTGACGTAACAGAAACATTGATCGCAGCAGAGGAACTGATAAAAGACGGCTTCAAGGTCATGGTTTATACCACTGACGATCCACTTGTTGCTAAACGCCTTGAAGAAATGGGCTGTGTTGCGGTCATGCCTTTGGGTGCTCCGATTGGCTCTGGCCTTGGCATTCGTAACCCCTACAACATCAAGCTAATTCTCGAAAATGCGAAGGTGCCAATATTAGTTGATGCTGGTGTTGGTACAGCCTCAGACGCAAGTATCGCGATGGAGCTAGGTTGTGATGGCGTACTCATGAATACAGCAATTGCTGCAGCTCAAGACCCTATCCTAATGGCCCAGGCTATGCGCCTGGCAGTAGAAAGTGGTCGAGCGGCTTATCTTGCTGGCCGTATGCCACGTAAGTTATACGCTTCAGCCTCTTCGCCAATAGAGGGCTTGATCGTCTAGTCATATTGACTCAAGATAGACCTTAATACTTATTTAGTGATTATTTATAGGAAACGCTGAGAATGCCGGACCAGCCGACAAGCAATACCCCTAATAGCAAGACAGAAAAAAGCAACAAGCCTAATCGTCGCCAGCAAATTCTGGAAGTGCTGGCTCAGATGCTTGAGAAGAATCCTGGCGAAAGGATCACAACCGCTAAACTTGCCAAGGAAGTCGGCGTCACTGAAGCAGCGCTATACCGACACTTTCCCAGCAAAGGGAAGATGTTTGAAGGCCTGTTAGAATTTATAGAAGAGTCGGTATTTACACGCATCAAATTGATTACTCAAGAAGTCCCTGGAAGCATTGAGCGACTTCAGCGGATCGTAATCTTTATATTGGCTTTTGCTGAAAAGAACCCCGGTATGTGTTCTTTATTAGTAGGCGGTGCATTGGCGGGTGAAAAGCCAAAAATTCGACAGCGTTCTGCCCAGTTCTTTGATCGTCTTGAAACTCAGTTACGCCAAATAATCCGAGAAGCTGAAATTCGCGAGCAAAAGAGACCTCGCCTAACCGGCAGCAGTGCAGCGAGTTTGCTCACTTTAAATATCGAAGGTCGTATCCACCAATATGTGCGTAGCGAATTTAAGCGTAGCCCTACGCAAGGTTGGTCAGCACATTGGCCCATGCTTGCTAGTAGTTTATTCCAGAGTGACTAAGCTATCCGCCTCAATAAGCTCTCCCTTGTAGCTTATTGAGGCTCTTCAACCCTCACAGGATTTCATTTATCTTCCAACCGAGTTCTACCACTCGTTAAAGCTACAAGGTTTAGCCAAGCTAGAATTAGTTGCCGTTAGCCAGTTGTTAATCCTAACAAGCGCCAATTATCAGCGATTTTCCCAGTACAAAGAATAAGCGAAATACATTGCCTTTCTTTACAGGTGCTATACCCTAAGTAGTACTCCGTTTTGTCATTTATCCTCGATACCTGGCTCAGCGCCACTCTGTGCTAATTATCTATAAAGATATTTAGCGCAAATACGAAGGCAGCCAAATGACAGACTTACGCTTGTGCTACCAAACCATTGAGTTTGGTAAGACCGATATTCATCTCTGTACACTCCGTGACAGACAGCAATTTCATGATCCGGAAGGCATCGCTGAGAAACTGGGCATCAGCTCTGCAGCATGG
>NZ_LWGG01001292.1:0-683 GCF_001635365.1 Oleiphilus sp. HI0128
GCAGCTAGAGGGGATGTATCCCGTTTCAATACCTCTGGATCGTATTGCCTTGAATATTACTTTGGTCAGTTATGTAGATCAGTTAGAATTCGGCTTTACGGCTTGCCGCCGCACCTTGCCGTCTATGCAGCGTTTGCTGGATTATGTACAGAAGGGATTAGAGGAATTGGAAGTGGCAGCTGACATCTAAGATATTACCCTACTGACCATTTCGATTGGCAAGTAACAAACTTAACGACTAGTAGATATAGAGATATGACAAAGAAGACTGAAGATAAACCTCAATCGTTCGAGCAGAAAGTGAGCTATGGATTTGGATGGCAGTTTGGCCGTCAGATGCAAAAGAACCGCTTCGAGGGAATGGATATTGAAGCAACGATTCAGGCTTTGCGAGCATGCTTTAATGGTGAACCTTCGGCTTTGTCCGAAAGCGAACTCAACGAAGCCTATGACACGATTAAAGAAAAGCGCATGCAGTTCGAGAAAGATCGTACCGAGAAGTATCAGGATTTGTGCAAAACTTTCTTAGATGAAAATGCCAAGCGAGAAGGCGTACAAGTTACCGACTCAGGTCTACAGTACGAAATTCTGGAAAGTGCAGAGGGCGATAAGCCTAGTATTGATCAGACTGTACGCGTTCACTATCACGGCTCATTCATTGATGGCCAGGTTTTTGACAGCTC
>NZ_LWGG01001293.1:0-822 GCF_001635365.1 Oleiphilus sp. HI0128
CACTTCACCTTGCTTGTTGAAGATTGTGAAGCCACGGCTGCCACCGTCTAAATCACCTTCATCGGCAGTGGCGAAATATTCAGTGTCAATCCAAGATACGCCATCAGGCTCACGAGGAATATCGTTTAAGCTCTCGCTTAATGAAATAATGGCGGCATCTTCTTCTGTGTTGTCGATGTTTTCAAGATCAACGGTACCCGCTGAGAAGTCTGCGCTAACCGTGGCTGTTTCCAGGTCAACTAATAAAATGTGGTTGTTTTCCTGAAGTGTGACAACAGCGATATTGTCACTGTTGATATCGACATATTCTGGCTCAGGGTCTGCTGCGTACAGGTCAGCAATTCCGGTGATGTCTAGAGTTTGGCTTGTCCAATCAGCAGGTTCACCGCTTAGGTTAAGAATAACCAGCTCGCCAGCTGGAAGCTGCGGTGGCGCACCATCGCCTAGATCTTCATCACGCTCGTTTTCAAGAATCACAAGTGCATACATGCTGTCCGGGCTGACTGCGATAGAGTCTGGTTGGCCGCCAAGAGCGATCGTTCTAACTAGAGTTTTACTCGCAATATTAATGACAGCTAGCTCGCCCGATACCGTGACGTAGTCTGTTGAAGTGTTTACAGCCGCGAGAGCGTACTCTCCTTTGATCGCTACTGATGTTGGCTCGCCATTGAGTGCGAATGTGCCTGCAGCAGCCGGAGACTCAATAGTAGAAATATCGACGAAGCCTAGCTGTTCTTGCTCGCTGTCAGTATAGATTAACGTTTGTCCGTCAGTGCTTGCGGCAACAATTTCTGCAACGGTTTCGGTGTCGTCATTACATTG
>NZ_LWGG01001294.1:0-817 GCF_001635365.1 Oleiphilus sp. HI0128
TGGAAATAGTGTTGTTGCTAACTTTCCTAAACTGGCAGGCCAAGGTGAGAAGTACTTGGTTAAACAAATGAATGACATCAAAGAAGGTAAGCGTCCTGTAATCGAAATGACAGGCTTGCTTGATGCGCGTTCTGCACAGGATATCGAAAACATTGCCGCTTACTTTGCGTCACAAACAACTACGCCTGGCCAAGCAAAGAAAGACTTGGTAGAAAAAGGTGAGATCATGTACCGCCAGGGTAATGCAGCAACTAAGGTTGCGGCGTGTGCAGCGTGTCACGGCCCAGCAGGTGAAGGTGTGTCATTGGCTGCATTTCCAGCGCTTGCCGGTCAGCATGCTGATTACATCGCATCTCAGCTTAAGAAGTTCCGTAGTGGTGAGCGTAGCAACGATGGTGATTCGCGTATGATGCGTTCAGTAACGGCTCGTTTGAATGACAAAGAAATTGAAGCAGTTGCCAGCTATATTTCTGGTTTATATAAATAAGCTTCGTCTCTGCCGAGGAGCAATATGCTTCTCGGCTTTCTAGTTCCCTACCTTCCTATTTGAATACTTCTAACATTCCATCTGAGGTCAAGGCAATAACATTGGACTTCTGATCGATGACATCGATAATCGCTTTACTGCTGGCGCCGCCATAAGCTTGGCGAGGTTCTGCTTGCCAGGTCTTCACTTCAGTTCCTTTTTTAATATTAAATTTACTGATGACGCCTTGGAAAGTGCCAAGCGTTAGGTATTTCTCATCATCAGAAAAATCAGCGCTGGTGTAATTAATATATCGATTCTTAAACTTGAATTTACTTTTCCCGGTTTTGG
>NZ_LWGG01001295.1:0-25713 GCF_001635365.1 Oleiphilus sp. HI0128
AACTTCTTTATAATCGTGTGATAAGTGCTTGAATTCATTAAAACTGAGTGAATGTTCATTTATTTACATTAAGAACACAGATTTATTTTAAGACACTCAAAATTTGAGTCATAAGTGCAAAACTGTATAAAAAATAAACGATAAAGGCTGCTATTTATCACTCAAATCTTTATAATGCGCGGCTATTTTATTTGACTGGGGATGCTAGGTGGATTTCGCAAAACATTACGATGTTATTGTTATTGGTGGTGGACATGCCGGGACTGAAGCTGCTTTAGCCGCAGCGCGTCGCGGCTCATCAACCCTTCTACTTACGCATAATATCGAGACGCTGGGTCAAATGTCATGCAATCCAGCAATTGGTGGTATTGGTAAAAGTCATCTTGTTAAAGAAATCGATGCTCTAGATGGTGCTATGGCACGAGCAACCGATTTGGCGGGTATTCAATTTCGAGTGCTGAATAGCCGTAAAGGGCCAGCGGTAAGAGCTACACGCGCACAAACAGATAGAATCTTATATAAAGCCGCAATTCGAGAAACCCTGGAAAACCAGGAAAACCTGGATATTTTCCAACAATCGGCTGATGACTTGATTGTTAAAAATGACCGGGCTTGTGGCGTTGTCACCAATATGGGAGTTCGCTTCCATTCAAAGACCGTTGTTTTGACAACTGGAACCTTTTTAGGCGGTGTTATTCATATTGGTTTAGAAAACCATTCAGGTGGACGTGCGGGAGATCCACCGTCGATAGCATTGGCAAAACGCTTAAGAGAAATGCCTTTTCGTGTTGGCCGTTTAAAAACGGGTACACCGCCCCGAATTGATGCACGTTCAGTTGATTTTAGCGTAATGGACGAACAGCCAGGTGATACACCTTTACCGGTAATGTCTTATACCGGCACAGTTGAACAACATCCAAAACAGATTTCTTGCTATGTAACCCATACTAATGAACGTACGCATGAGATTATTCGCTCAGGTTTTGATCGTTCACCCATGTTTACAGGCATCATAGAAGGAACAGGCCCACGTTACTGCCCTTCTATTGAAGATAAAATTAATCGTTTTGCAGATAAAGACTCCCACCAGATTTTCGTCGAGCCTGAAGGGCTGACAACGCATGAGTTATATCCAAACGGCATTTCAACTAGTTTGCCCTTTGATGTGCAAATTGACTTAGTGCGTTCAATGAAGGGCTTCGAGAAAGCACATATTACGCGGCCTGGTTATGCAATTGAGTACGATTTCTTTAACCCTCAAGACTTGAAACAAAGCCTAGAGACAAAGTTTATCGAGAACTTGTTTTTCGCTGGCCAAATTAACGGCACAACTGGTTATGAAGAAGCCGGTGCCCAAGGTTTACTTGCTGGTATGAATGCTTCGTTGAAAGCAAGTGGTGATATGCTTTGGTGCCCTCGTCGAGATGAAGCTTATATCGGAGTACTGGTTGATGATCTGATTACACTAGGAACCAGTGAGCCTTACCGTATGTTTACAAGCCGTGCTGAATACCGTTTGTTACTACGCGAAGATAATGCTGACCTAAGGTTAACTGAGATCGGACGTAATTTAGGTTTTGTAGGCGATGAGCGCTGGTCACAATTCTCAAGCAAGCGCGAAGCAATCGAGAAAGAAACAGAGCGTCTAAAAACAACTTGGGTGCAACCTGGCTCAGAAGGTGGGAAGATTGCTGACAAATATTTTGATCGACCTATTTCGAGAGAATACAGCCTTCGTGACTTGCTAAAGCGTCCTGAAATCAATTATCAAAGTATTGCTGAAATAAACGGTGATCCAACAATTTCTAATGCTGTTGCTGAACAGATTGAAATACAAACCAAGTATGATGGTTATATCAGTCGTCAACAGGATGAGATTGATCGTTTAAGAAAGAATGAATTAACCAAGCTGCCAATCGATTTCAATTATGATGGAATTTCTGGTCTATCCAATGAGATTAAGCAAAAACTATTAGAGGTTAAACCAGAAACAATTGGCCAGGCATCTAGAATTCCGGGAATTACACCGGCTGCTGTGTCATTGGTACTCATATATCTGAAGAAAAAATCTTTATCTAAATCAATCAAACATGAAAGTGCCTGATTTCGGCACTTCACGTATCTTAAAAGAGAATAGACGTGATCAATGCATCGCAACGTGCCAACTTTAGTAATATTCTAAGCGACGCGGCAGAAAAAATAGGTATTACTCTAAATGAAGAGCAGAATGGCCTTTTACTCGACTATTTAGAGTTATTGATCAAATGGAATAAAGCCTACAATCTGACGGCTATTCGTGACCCGGAAGAAATGTTGATTAAACATCTGGTCGACTCGCTTAGCATTGCTCCTTATATAAAAGGTCAGGACATCGCTGATATCGGTACCGGCCCTGGATTACCCGGTATACCGATGGCCATCTTGTTTCCAGAAAAGCGCTTTTTGCTGGTCGACAGCAATGGTAAAAAGACACGCTTTTTGACTCAGAGTAAGATTACACTTTCGCTAGCCAATATCGAAATAGTGCATGGACGTGTAGAGAGTGTTGCGCAGGATAAACAATTTGACCAAATTATGTCACGCGCATTTACAGCGCTAGATAATATGGTAAAACTATGTAAGCACTTACTTACTGAAAAGGGTGAGTTTTTAGCAATGAAAGGTTTGCATCCAAAAGATGAGATTAATGCACTGCCAATAGATTATCATGTTAAAAACGCAATTAAGTTATGTGTTCCCGCTTGTGAAGAGGACAGGCATTTAATTATCATAGAGAAAACTTCAGCGTAATAAGCATATTGCTATTGAAAGCGTCTATAAGTGAGGGTTACACAGTGCCAGCGAAAATCTATGCGATTACTAACCAGAAGGGGGGGGTTGGAAAAACGACCACCACTGTAAATCTTGCTGCATCGCTGGCTGCGACCAAACGCAGAATTCTCCTTATTGATCTTGATCCGCAGGGAAACGCAACTATGGGTAGCGGGATCAGCAAGAATGAAATTGAATATACGGCCTATGATGTACTGACCAAAAAGGCCGATGTTCAAGAGGTCATTACGCGTTCAGTCGTTGGTAAATACGATGTTATTCCTTCCAATGGCGATCTGACTGCAGCGGAAGTCGAGCTCCTTAATGAGATTGGCCGTGAACATAGACTGAAGCAAGCCTTAAAATCTATTCGTGATGATTATGAATTCGTCTTGATCGACTGTCCTCCTTCTCTAAATATGCTAACCGTTAATGCCTTATCAGCGTCGGACGGCGTTATCATTCCAATGCAATGCGAATATTATGCGCTAGAAGGCTTGGCCGCATTAATGAATACGGTTGAGCAGATTAGAGAAACCATCAATCCGAAGTTAGAAATTTCCGGCATACTTCGTACTATGTATGACCCAAGGAATAGTTTAACCAGAGATGTATCTGATGAACTTCAGGAATATTTCGGTGAACAGCTATATAAAGTCGCAATTCCAAGAAATGTAAGACTAGCGGAAGCACCCAGTCACGGTATGTCAGCATTACATTATGACAAAGCTTCAAAAGGTGCGATTGCATATTTGGCATTGGCCGGTGAAATCGTCAGAAAGAACAAAGCAGCAGCAAAAAAAGCCGACTTGGCTGAAGCATAAAACAATAATTAAGCTCATGACTTTTAAAGGTCATCATCAAGCGTTACTAAGTGAGTAGGAAAATACGTGGCAAAGAAACGAGGTTTAGGGGAAAAAGGTTTAAGCGCTTTACTCAAGGGCTCAAATGTCGACTTTAAAAAAGAAGTTGAAAACGATGGAGACCTTAAGCAACTTCCAGTTGAGTTTCTAAAACGAGGTAAATATCAGCCTCGTCGTGACATGGATCCTGATGCACTCGAAGAGCTCGCCGAGTCAATTCGACAGCAAGGTATTATGCAGCCGATAGTGGTTCGTTCTCGTGGCGAAGACTCCTATGAAATTATTGCGGGCGAAAGGCGTTGGCGGGCAGCACAAATCGCTCAGCTCGATAAAGTCCCCGCAATTATTCGTGATGTTGAAGATGATGCGGCTGTTGCAATGGCGCTTATCGAGAATATTCAGCGTGAAAACCTTAATGCAATGGAAGAAGCCACCGCTTTACAGCGTTTGCAAGATGAGTTTGAACTTACCCAAAGCGAAGTAGCTGAAGCCGTTGGTAAATCGAGGTCAACCGTGACTAACTTGCTTCGCCTGATCAACCTAACAGATGAAGTAAAGTTGATGCTAGAGCATGGCGACTTGGAGATGGGCCATGGCAGAGCGATGTTATCGTTAGATACCGAGCGACAGATAATTGTGGCTCGTCAGGTTGAGTTGAAGTCGCTTTCAGTACGACAGACCGAAGCACTCGTCCGTCGCCTAATAGAAGACAAGCCTACAAATAAAGCAGCTAAGCCAAAACCCGATGCCGATATATCACGCTTACAAGAAGATCTATCTGAAAAAGTAGGTGCAGAAGTGAGTGTTCAGCATTCAAATACAGGCAAAGGTAAGCTAGTGATTAAATATAATTCTCTTGATGAGTTAGATGGAATTTTGACTCATATCAAGTGAAATCTAACTTGATCGAAAAATAATCGATTCTTTTTTGTAACTTAAGTGAATATTCATCCCTAGAGCGGTTGAATGCACAGATTATAACCCCTATAATCTGCCACGCTTCGAGAGGCCTGATTAGGCCGAAGAAGAAAATTGGCGAGAATGAATGTTAAGCGCCGCGACTCGATAAGACTAAAGAAAAATAAAAACAAGAGCTAACGATAACAAAATGTCTTAAAAGAACAGCAACTTAATGGCTGTATCTTAAGTCGAAGGTAATTAAGGAAGATATCTGCTAACTACAGCGCAGTGACATCAAAAGGTAGCAATGTAGTAGGCAAGATTAATGAACAGTAGAAAAAAGGCTGACATAAATAAGCCGCCGATTTACAAGATTTTTATTGCTCAGATGGCTCTTACGAGTGTCATTTGCGCAGGGTACTATTTAGTTAGCGGAAGCGTTGCGGCATACTCTTCGCTATTGGGTGGGGTTATATTTGTTATCCCACAACTATATTTTGGTGTTAAAGCGTTTTTGTACAGTGGCGCTCGGTCAATCCAAAAAATAGTTATAAATTTTTATAAAGGTGAGAGCACCAAATTAGTAATCATTGCACTGAGCTTCGGACTTATATTCAAGTTTGTAGAGCCTCTGGATTACTTAGCACTTTACTCCACCTTTATCAGTGTTTTAGTGATGAACTGTTTCTCGGCTCTCTTAGTAAGTAAGCCGAACTCACACAAAGCATAATTTAGAATTTTTAACTCTATAATGTAGGCCCTTAACTATGGCAGGCGATAGTCTAACAACCACTGAATATATTCAGCATCACTTAAGTAACCTAACTTTCGGCCAGCTTCCTGCTGGTACTGTTCGTTATGATGGCACAACGCTACAAGAAGCAACTTGGACAATGGCTCACGGTGGCGAAGAAGCTGCTGCAATGGGTTTCAATGCATTTCATGTAGATAGTTTACTTTGGTCATTTGGCTTAGGTGTTATTTTCTGCATGATCTTCCGTTCCGTTGCCAAATCGGTAACTAGCGGTGTACCTGGTCGCTTCCAAAACTTTATCGAAATGATTGTCGATTTCGTTGATGGTAACGTTAAAGATATGTTCCATGGACGTAACCCACTTATTGCTCCTTTGGCATTAACAATCTTTGTTTGGGTATTCTTCATGAACCTAATGGACTTGATCCCGGTTGATCTAGTGCCATGGTTGCTTACATTTGTGGGCGTTGGTTATCAGAAGATTGTTCCATCAACAGACCCTAACATCACACTAGGTATGGCTTTAGGTGTATTCATCCTAATGCTTTACTACTCTATCAAGATTAAAGGTATTGGTGGCTTTACTAAAGAGCTTACCATGCACCCTTTCAATCACTGGGCGTTTATCCCTGTGAACCTATTTATGGAATTAGTCGGTCTATTAGCTAAGCCGTTTTCATTGGGCTTGCGACTATTCGGGAACATGTACGCCGGTGAAATGATCTTCATTTTGATTGCCGTCATGTACAGCGCTGGTTTGCTGTTTGGTCTGTTCGGTGGTTTCTTGCAGATCGGTTGGGCGATATTCCATATCTTGGTTATTACGCTACAAGCATTTATTTTTATGGTTTTGACCGTCGTGTACCTGAGTATGGCTCACGAAGATCATTAATCTAAATTTTTAAACTTTTCTTTTAACTAACTTAACTTTTTAACTTAAAGCAGGAGAAAAAAATGGAACTAGTAATTATTGCAGCTGCAATTATGCTTGGTCTTGGTGCACTTGGTGCGGCAGTTGGTATGGGTCTACTTGGTGGACGTCTATTGGAAGGTACTGCGCGTCAGCCAGAACTTGGTCCAATGCTACAAGGTAAGATGTTCTTACTAGCTGGTTTGATCGATGCTGTGCCAATTATCGGTGTTGGTATCGCTATGTACTTGATTTTCGTTGTTGCTCCAGGCGTTGGTGCTTAATAGACACGTCTTTAGTTAGCTAAAAACGTAAACTAACAACGAAAGTGAGGTAATTAGTGTGAATATCAATTACACACTTATTGGACAAATGATTTTCTTCGCAGGCTTTGTGCTATTTTGCATGAAGTATGTTTGGCCACCAATCATTGGTGCAATGACAGAACGCGAAAAGAAAATATCCGACGGTTTAGCAGCGGCTGACAGAGCGTCTAAAGATCTTGAACTTGCACAGAAAAAAGCAGTTGAAGAGCTAAAAGAAGCGAAAGCACAAGCAGCTGAACTAATCGAGCAAGCGAACAAACGATCAAATCAAATTGTTGACGAAGCGAAAGAAACTGCTCGTCAAGAAGGTGACAGATTAATCACTGCTGCTAAAGCTGAAATTGAGCAAGAAAAGAATCGCGTGAAAGAAGAGCTTCGCGCTGAAGTATCTGCAATCGCAATTGCGGGCGCAGAAAAGATTCTTGGATCTTCAATCGATGCAAGCAAACATGGTGAGTTACTCGATCAGCTTGCCTCAGAAATTTAAGTTTTGAGAGTGGATGATGGCAGAATCAATTACGATTGCCCGACCCTACGCTAAAGCCGCTTTTCAGGCCGCGAAGGATAAGGAAGCTTTGACAGTTTGGTCAGACATGCTTGCTTATTCTTCTGCAGTAGCTATGGACGAGAACATGAGTGTTGTTCTAGACCACCCAGCATTGACAAGTGAGCAAAAAGCACAGCTTTTCATCGAATCATGTGGTGATAAGTTAAATGATGAAGGTAAAAACTTTATCGTTGTGTTGGCTGAAAATGACCGATTAGAGTTACTTTCAGAGATTGCTCAATTGTTTGAAGGTTTCAAAGCACAGCTAGAGATGTCAGTAGACGTCGATGTGGAGAGTGCTTTTGAACTGGGCGGTGAACAACAAGATAAGCTTGCACAAGTACTAAGTAAGAAACTAGATCGTAAAGTCGTTGTTACATCGACTGTAAATGAGTCGTTGATTGGTGGCGTAATTATCCGCACCAACGATCTAGTCATCGATGCTTCTGTCCGTGGCAAAATTGCAAAATTGGCCGAAGCGGTTAGTGCTTAGGTAGCAGATTCAGATTTGAGGATTTAACGCATGCAACAGCTAAACCCAGCTGAGATCAGCGAAATTATTAAGAAGCGCATCGAAACTCTCGATGTTTCTTCTGAAGCCCAAAATGAGGGCACTATCGTCAGTGTATCTGACGGTATCGTTCTAATTCACGGTCTTGCCGACGTAATGTATGGTGAGATGGTAGAGTTTGAAACCGGCGTATACGGTATGGCGCTTAACCTAGAGCGTGATTCTGTAGGTGTCGTTGTCCTAGGTGACCCTAAAGGTCTTGCCGAAGGTCAGAAAGCAAAATGTACGGGTCGTATCCTAGAAGTACCAATCGGTGAAGCAATGCTTGGCCGTGTTGTTGATGCACTAGGTAACCCAATTGATGGTAAAGGTCCTATCGAGACTACGCTAACTGCACCTTTAGAAAAAGTTGCACCAGGTGTAATCGCACGTCAATCAGTTGATGAGCCAGTACAAACTGGTTTGAAAGCGATTGACTCAATGGTACCTATCGGCCGTGGCCAGCGTGAGTTGATCATCGGTGACCGTCAGACTGGTAAGACTGCAATCGCTATCGATGCAATCATTAACCAGAAGAACACAGGTGTTAAGTGTATCTATGTAGCAGTTGGTCAGAAGCAATCTTCTATCGCTGCGGTTGTACGTAAACTTGAAGAGCATGACGCAATGGATCACACGATCATTGTTGCGGCAGGTGCAGCTGATCCAGCAGCAATGTTGTTCTTAGCGCCATACGGCGGTACAACAATGGGTGAATACTTCCGTGACCGCGGTGAAGACGCATTGATCGTATTTGATGATTTGACCAAGCAAGCTTGGGCATACCGTCAGATTTCATTGCTACTACGTCGTCCACCAGGTCGTGAAGCATATCCAGGTGACGTATTCTACTTGCACTCACGTCTACTAGAGCGTGCATCACGTGTAAACGCTGATTACGTTGAGCAGTTCACCAATGGTGAAGTTAAGGGCCAAACTGGTTCATTGACAGCTCTACCGATCATCGAAACACAAGGTGGTGACGTATCTGCATTCGTACCAACTAACGTAATTTCGATTACAGATGGTCAGATCTTCCTTGAGACCAACCTATTTAACTCTGGTATTCGTCCTGCAATGAACGCAGGTATTTCGGTATCACGAGTTGGTGGTGCAGCTCAGACTAAGATCATCAAGAAGTTAGGTGGTAGCGTACGTTTGGCTTTGGCTCAGTATCGTGAATTGGCAGCATTTGCTCAGTTCGCATCAGACCTTGATGATGCAACACGTAAGCAGCTAGAGCACGGTCAGCGTGTGACAGAGCTTATGAAGCAAAAGCAGTACAGCCCACAAAGCGTTGCTGAAATGGGTATCGTTCTTTATGCCGCTAATGAAGGCTTCTTGGATGATGTGCCAGTAAACAAAGTTGTTGATTTTGAAGATGCAATGTTGTCTTACATGAGTGCTGAACATTCAGCATTACTCGATAAGATTAACGAAAAAGGCGATTACAACAATGATATCGCTGACGGCATTAAATCAGCTCTTGAGCAATTTAAGTCGACGCAAACTTGGTAAGCCGATTGTTGAGTACTGGAGATCTATGAATACTGCAGTACTCGACTGTCATTTATACCTCAAAGTGAACAAGACTTTAAAGGCGATATAAAATGGCCGTTGGTAAAGAGATACGAAATCAGATTTCGAGCGTAAAAAGCACGCAGAAAATTACAAGCGCAATGGAAATGGTTGCCGCGAGTAAGATGCGTAAAGCTCAAGATCGTATGAGTTTGGGTAAGCCCTACTCAGAAAAAATTCGTTCGATTGTCAGTCACTTGGCAAATGCGAACACAGAATATAAGCACTTATATTTGCAAGAGCGCGAAGTTAAGCGTGTTGGCTATATCATCGTTTCTACAGACCGAGGTTTGTGTGGCGGTTTGAACGTCAACTTGTTCAAGAAAGTTGCTAAAGATATGAAAAACTACGCGGATAACGCAGTAGAAGTCGATCTTTGCGCGGTTGGACAAAAAGCAATTAGCTTCTTTAAAAGCTACGGCGGTAATGTCGTTGCTGCATTAAGTCACCTTGGTGACGCACCTGCAGCACATGAGCTGATCGGTTCTGTAAAGGTGATGTTGGATGCTTACGAAGAAGGCAAGATCGACCGCCTTTACGTGGTATACAACGAGTTTGTAAACACCATGACGCAGAGCCCTGAAGTAGTACAATTGTTACCGTTAGAAGCTGCTGAAGAAAGTGAAATGCAGCATCATTGGGATTATATTTACGAGCCTGAAGCGAAAGACTTACTAGATGGCTTGTTAACGCGTTACGTTGAATCGCAAGTTTATCAAGCGGTTGTTGAAAATGTAGCATGTGAGCAGGCAGCTCGAATGATCGCAATGAAATCTGCAACAGACAACGCGGGCGACATTATCAAGGAATTGCAGTTGGTTTATAACAAAGCGCGTCAAGCAGCGATTACTCAGGAAATTTCTGAGATCGTTAGTGGTGCAGCTGCGGTATAAGTAGTTCCTGGCAAATTTTGTGTATTTAAAGATTAAAAGTTAACGAGGATCCGGACATGAGTAGCGGAAATATCGTACAAATTATTGGAGCTGTAATCGACGTTGAATTCGCGCGCGAATCAGTTCCAAATGTATATGATGCGTTGCAGGTTGATGGTGTTGATACAACACTTGAAGTACAGCAGCAACTAGGTGATGGTATCGTACGTACTATCGCAATGGGTAGTACTGAAGGTCTAAAGCGTGGGCTGAATGTAGATAACACTGGCGCACCAATTTCTGTACCTGTTGGTCCAGAAACTTTGGGTCGTATCATGGACGTTCTAGGACGCCCAATCGACGAGCGTGGTGACATCGGTGAGCAAGAGCGTATGCCTATTCACCGTAAAGCACCTACTTACGCAGAGCAAGCAGCATCGGCTGAATTGCTAGAAACCGGTATCAAAGTAATCGACTTGGTTTGTCCATTCGCTAAGGGTGGTAAAGTTGGTCTATTCGGTGGTGCGGGCGTTGGTAAAACTGTAAACATGATGGAATTGATCAACAACATCGCACTGAAGCACTCTGGTCTTTCAGTATTCGCAGGTGTTGGTGAGCGTACTCGTGAGGGTAACGATTTCTATCACGAAATGCAGGAAGCTGGCGTTGTAAACCTAGAGACTCCAACAGACTCTAAGGTAGCGATGGTATACGGTCAGATGAACGAGCCACCAGGAAACAGGCTACGTGTTGCCTTGACTGGTTTGACAATGGCTGAGAAGTTCCGTGACGAGGGTAAAGACGTACTATTGTTCGTTGATAATATCTACCGTTACACACTGGCAGGTACTGAAGTATCAGCACTGCTAGGTCGTATGCCTTCAGCGGTAGGTTATCAGCCTACACTAGCTGAGGAAATGGGTGTTCTTCAGGAGCGTATTACATCTACTAAGACTGGTTCGATCACATCGATCCAGGCAGTATATGTACCTGCGGATGACTTGACTGACCCATCTCCAGCAACAACCTTCTCTCACTTGGATGCAACAGTTGTATTGAGTCGTGACATCGCTTCTAAGGGTATTTACCCAGCGATCGATCCACTAGACTCTACTTCTCGTCAGCTAGATCCTTTGGTGATTGGTGCTGAGCACTATGAAATTGCACGTGGTGTACAGACAGTACTTCAGCGTTATGCTGAATTGAAAGACATCATTGCGATTCTTGGTATGGACGAATTGTCTGAAGAAGATAAGCAGACAGTTGCACGTGCTCGTAAGATCGAACGTTTCTTGTCACAGCCTTTCCACGTTGCCGAAGTATTTACGGGTGCACCGGGTAAGTATGTATCTTTGAAAGACACTATCCGTGGCTTCCAAGGTATCTTGGGCGGTGAGTACGATGATCTTCCTGAGCAGGCGTTTTACATGGTTGGCTCTATCGACGAAGCAGTCGAAAAAGCGAAAAACATGTAATCATCCTTTAGTAGAAGCACTTTAAGATATTTAAAGTGCTTCCCTGATGAAGGTAGAAATTATGGGTATTAGCGTGCATTGCGATATCGTAAGTGCTGAAGAGCAAATTTATTCGGGTCTTGTTGAGCTAGTTGTTGCAGCTGGCGAAATGGGTGACTTGGGTATTGCTCCAGGCCATGCTCCACTAATGACGAAGTTGAATCCTGGTCCTGTTCGCGTTATCAAACAAGGCGGCGAAGAGGAAGTTTTCTACGTATCCGGCGGATACATGGAAGTTCAACCAAGCTTAGTAACTGTGCTAGCAGATAGTGCAGAGCGAGCTCACGACGTTGATGAAGCAGCAGCTCTGGAAGCTAAGAAAGAAGCAGAAAGAGAGCTGGCGAATCAGAGCGGCGATTTTGATTACTCTCGAGCAGCATCTCAACTAGCTGAAGCATCAGCGCGACTACGCGTGATTCAGCGAATGAGAAATAAGCATTAATGAGCAGTAATTCGTAAAATAAAGAAAAAAGGCAGCTATTTAGCTGCCTTTTTTCTTTTATGTCATATGGAGTGTCTATAATCAAACGATTGTAGTAGAAAAAGTTTAGGAAAAACGATTATGAGTTTACATGTGGTTATCCTTGCAGCTGGGCAAGGTTCTCGAATGAAGTCTAAATTACCAAAAGTTTTGCACCCTGTAGCGGGAAAGCCAATGCTACAGCATGTGTTGGATACAGCGAATAAGTTAGATGCTGAAGGTATACATATTGTTATCGGTCACGGTGCTGATCAGGTAAAAGACACAATTAAAGAAGATGTAAACTGGTGCTTACAAGCTGAGCAGCTAGGTACGGGCCATGCGGTAGCACAAGCAATCGACCACATTCCAGAAGACGCGCAAGTACTAATACTATACGGAGACGTGCCCTTAACCAGTCAGGCAACATTGTCTCAATTAACGGCTTTAGTTAATGAGAAGCAGCTTGGCTTATTGACAGTCGACCTTGAAAACCCAACGGGCTATGGTCGAATCGTTCGGAACGCAGATGGCGATATTGAAGCCATCGTAGAACAAAAAGATGCTTCAGAAGAAGAATTAATGATTCCGGAAGTTAATACCGGAATACTTGCTCTACAGGCTTCAGTGTTGCATAAGTTTATTCCGACACTTGGTAACAGCAATGCACAAGGCGAGTACTACTTAACTGATATTATCGAGATCGCCGTAGCAAATGGCTTGCGAGTTGAAAGCCATCAGCCAAGTTTTGAGCAGGAAGTTCAAGGCGTGAATAATCGCCTGCAACTATGTGAATTAGAGTGCTGGCACCAAAGCATGATATCGGAACAGCTAATGCTTCAAGGTGTCACCATCTATGATCCAAATCGTTTAGACGTGCGCGGTGAATTAGAATGCGGCCAAGATGTCACTATCGATCTTAATTGTATTTTCGAAGGGCATGTCGTACTTGGTGAGGATGTCAGCATTGCACCAAACTGCATTATCAAAAATTCAACAATCGGTGCTGGTACCACGATACATGCTAATTCAATTATCGAAGATAGCTTTGTGGCAAGCGCCTGTAATGTGGGCCCGTTTGCAAGACTGAGACCCGGAACGAGTTTAAATACTAAAGCGAAAGTCGGTAACTTTGTTGAGACCAAGAAGACGACCGTTGGTGAAGGTAGTAAGATTAACCATCTTAGCTATGTTGGTGACGCAACCTTAGGCAAAAATGTTAACGTGGGTGCAGGTACAATTACCTGTAACTATGATGGCGTTAACAAGTTTCAAACAGAAATTGCAGATGATGTGTTTGTTGGCTCCAATACATCATTAGTTGCGCCGGTGAAAGTTGGTAAGCGTGCAACTATTGGCGCGGGGTCTACTGTCAATAAAGATATAGAAGAAGAACAACTAGCTGTAGCCAGGTCAAAGCAAAGAAATATCGATGGTTGGGACAGACCCAGCAAAAAGTAAGTTAAAGATTTCGACTAGTAAAGTAATCGAATAAGATTTGGAAAACAGGAACAAAAGGTATGTGCGGAATAGTTGGAGCTGTGGCTCAAAGGGATGTAGCTGAAATTCTTCTCGAAGGTTTGAAGCGTTTAGAATATAGAGGATATGATTCAGCAGGGTTGGCTTTATTGTCTGAAGCAGGCGAATTTAATCGCTTGAGACGTATAGGCAAAGTTCAAGAATTGGCAGACGCACTAAAGGCAAACCCTTGCAAAGGTGGAACCGGTATTGCACACACACGTTGGGCAACTCATGGTGAACCTAGCGAACGTAATGCCCACCCTCATGTATCAGGTTCCGAAATTGTAGTTGTTCACAACGGGATCATTGAAAACCATCATACTCTGCGTGAGAAGCTAAGTGCCGTGGGTTATGAATTTGCTTCGGATACAGATACCGAGGTGATTGCTCATCTAGTTCATCATGAACTAAAAACACATGACTCACTATTATCAGCATTCAGATCAACTGTGAAGCAATTAGAAGGTGCTTACGGAACGGTTGTTATGGATACCAGTGATCCAGACCAGCTAATTGCAGCGCGTTCTGGTAGCCCATTAGTGATAGGATATGGCATAGGAGAAAACTTCCTGGCATCAGATCAATTAGCATTATTACCAGTAACGAACCGTTTCTCCTTCCTAGAAGAAGGCGATATCGCCGTACTGACACGCCAAGACGTGACCATCTATGATGCTGTAGGTAGTGAAGTATCAAGAGATATCAATGAGTCTGATGTCTCGCATGATGCTGGCGACAAAGGGCCATATAAGCACTACATGCTAAAAGAAATCTATGAACAGCCGATTGCTATTAAGAACACCTTAGAGGGTAGAATTGCAAACGGCCAGGTTCTTGACACGGCCTTTGGTGAAAATACAGCAGAGATTCTAAAAGGCATTGATCACGTTCAAATTATTGCCTGTGGTACGAGCTACCACGCCGGCATGGTCGCACGTTATTGGTTTGAAGAAATTGCTGGTGTGTCGTGTAATATCGAAATTGCATCTGAATTTAGATATAGAAAGTCGGTTGTTCCGGCTAATGCACTATTGGTTACAATCTCGCAGTCAGGTGAAACAGCCGATACCCTGGCAGCACTAAGACTGGCCAAAGAAATCGGATATAAAGCTAGTTTGACCATTTGTAACGTGCCTGGTTCTTCACTAGTTCGTGAGTCAGACTTAAACTATATGATGAATGCGGGCGCTGAGATCGGCGTAGCATCCACCAAGGCATTTACCGTTCAATTAGTTGGCTTACTGCAGCTTGTCGTCGCTATTGGAAAGAACAAAAATATGCCAGCCGAAACGGAAGCTTCGATCGTTGAGGCCTTACAGGCACTTCCTTCAATCATCGAACAAAGCTTGGATATGGATAAGCAAATAGCCGAATTGGCGGAAGACTTTGCTGACAAGCACCACAGTTTATTCCTGGGTCGTGGTGATCAATACCCGGTTGCGATGGAAGGTGCACTGAAGCTTAAAGAGATTTCGTATATTCACGCTGAAGCTTATGCCGCAGGCGAATTAAAGCATGGCCCATTGGCTCTTATCGATGCAGACATGCCAGTCATTGTTGTTGCACCGAACAATGAGCTTCTAGAAAAACTGCATTCTAACGTTGAAGAAGTACGTGCAAGAGGTGGTTTGATGTATGTTTTTGCTGATCGAAACGCACACTTCAAAAGTGATGACACCATGAAAGTACTAGACGTACCACATTGTGAAAAGATCGTCGCGCCGATTTTATATACTGTGCCTTTGCAGTTGCTTAGTTATCATGTTGCGTTGATTAAAGGTACCGATGTGGATCAGCCACGTAATTTAGCAAAATCAGTAACAGTTGAGTGATGAGCTAGCCGTATTTACAGCCGCTATTCATAGGGAAAAGTAGTTAACGATGGAATAAAGTTGTTAACAACTTTCCTTTTGAATGAAATAAACGCGCGATCTTTCCATATTTCTAATTCTCATTAGAAATTTAATCTTCGATTAGCCTAAGGACGGGAAATCGTGTTTGTACTATGCGCGGAATAGGTACGCCCAGTAGGCTGGGAATAAATAGGCTGCTGAAATTCAGCTGTGGGTATTTGAAACTGATTTAGTTGCAAGTCTTCACCTGCTTTAAGCAATTCATCTTCCTTAAGTGCATCACCAGCCTTCTGTTTATCACTGTCTTCTTTTTCTTGAAGGTAAATAGGTTTAGCATTTTGACCGCTTGAGGTATCGGCTTTTAGTGCGCCGGCAATCGCAGCATTAGAGAGCTCTTCACCACCAATTTCTTGAAGTGGAAAATCCTCAAGCGTTGATTTTTGCCTGGTTGAGAAAAAGTATTCAAGATCCTCGTCTTCATCCCAATCCTCATCTGGTGATTCAGAGAGGCTGATTGAAGGTATAAGGAAACATAAAAGCATAAAATGAAAATATTTTTTAGGCATGGCTCTCTCCTTGATCTAAGCAGATATATTATCGTTTTTACAAAAGCTGTCTAGGTACTAGTGATCATTATCAAGGTAATCGATATTGACGACTACATAGCTGACCACGCCATCAGGTGTATTGAGTTCAACTTCGTCATCTATTTGCTTTTTAAGTAACAAGCGCCCCAGTGGTGAGTCGATGCTCAAATAACCAATTGAAAGGTCAAATTCATCTGGGCCGACTAAGCGAAAACGAGACTCTTCTCCTTCGTCATTTTCGAGGGTGACCCAGGCACCGAAAAATACCCTTGTTAAATCGTCAGGCTTACGGTCAACCACTACCATGTCATCAAGGCGCTTTCTAAGGAAGCGAACACGACTATCTATTTCCCTAAGCTGCTTTTTTCCATAAATATACTCGGCATTTTCAGAACGGTCACCTTGTGCAGCAGCTTCAGAAACTGCTTGGGTGACTTGAGGACGCTTTGTTTTCCATAAATAATTTAGCTCATCCTTTAGCTTCTTTTCGCCTTCAGGTGTAATGTATTTTGATCCAGGCTTTTGCGGTGGTCTGTAACGTCCCATTTAGTATTCACATCTTTTGTCGTATAAAACTAGGTTGAAGTACCTAAACTATCTAAGTACCCTTAGCGCCAAGAACTAGAAGAGTAGGTGTAGTAAGGTCCTGCTTTTCAGAAGGTATATTTAATAAAAGCATATTGGAGAAGACAATGAAAGCACAGAAAAAATTGAATGAACTTGCTGAAAGTGCTTTATCACAAATTGATGCATTAGGTTATAACCTAGATGCTATGGGTGTTGAAAACCAGATTAACCGTCATAATTTGATTGCTTTTTTGATGTTTGGACAAAAGCGTTTGGAAGGTGAAATGGATAGCCTTAACGCAAAAGTAGATGTTAGCAAAGCAAAAGTTGAAAGCATTGTAGATAACACTGAGAAGCTTTTTATTAGTGCTAAGAACCTGGCTGTATTTCCGGCTAAATATACGATTGATCGTGTTAGAGCGCAGTTCTAATTAAGTTCTTTATCTTTACTGCCTGATAGAAGCTTAGTACTTCGTGGGAAAACCAGCTCCACTTTTAGGCCTGGGTCATTATCATTTAAGATAACTTTACTGTGGTGGATATCCATCACAGCGAGTACCAGGCTTAAACCTAAACCATTACCTGGCAAAGACCTGCTCTTGGCAACGCGATAAAAGCGTTGGAATACTTTCTCCCTTTCCTCTTCTGGAATTCCAATTCCTGAGTCAGCAACTGATAGATATATATCTTTCTGAGTGCTGTGGAGTGATACATCTATACAGCCACTCTCCGGCGTGTATTTTATTGCGTTATCGATCAGGTTACACAAGGTCTGAAACAGAAGGTCTCGATCACCGTTCAGGTTAACGTTTTCTTCTATCGAAATCGCAAGTTTCTGGTTCTTATCTTCGGCAAGTGCTTCATATAGCTCGGCAGCATCTTGTACCAGTTCACTTAGATTGAAAGGTTGGAAATTTGAAGACTTACTACCCACCTCAAGGCGAGCAATACGTAATAGGGCATTGAAGGTAGCGAGTAGTTGGTCAGCTTCCGCGACTGCATTGGCGACCTGTTGTCTGTCTTGGTCGCGCTCTACACTGATCAGTGTATTTTCTAACTGGTTTCTTAGACGAGTCAGAGGGGTTCGCAGGTCGTGAGCAATATTGTCTGAAATATGACGAATGCCTTCCATTAATTGAACGATTCGGTCGAGCATTTCATTTAGATTACGTGCGAGTTGGTCAAAATCGTCATTGGTGCCACGGTCCGGGATACGAATAGAAAGATTCCCTTGCATAATCCGCTGGCTGGTTTGGTTAATTAGCTCAACCCTTTTTGCTGTACTACGGCTCATCATAATGCCGCCAAGCATCGCCAGAGCGAAGGTAATTCCCATGCCAAAGTTTATCGCACGTTCGACGAGTTGCTTAACGGCCATAAATTCATTTACATCGCGGCCAACAAGCAGCCTTAGTCCACCAGGCACGATGAATACACGGGCACGAGCAGGCCGGGATTCTTCACCTGGCCACCCTAGATTCTCGCCAAGGGTGAAGTTTAGCCAGCCCTCCTGTACTTCTCCATCTTCAGGCCACTTACTTATATTACCGGCGAGCTTAATAAAGTCTCTGGCGGTAAATAAGTAAATAGCCTTGCCATTTGGGTCTCGCGCGACACGCTCCCGGATAACGCTGATTAAACCGTTGAGCCCTTGCCTTTGGTATTGCTCAGCAAGGCCTATAATTTCAGCCTCAATAGTTTCGTCGGTTTGGCTCGACATGTAGCCGGCAGTAGCCCAATAGATAAAACCCATCAGGATAAAGACAGATGTGGCGAACAGTACCATGTACATGATCGCCAATTGAAAGGTAGAGGTCCGAAGAAGACTAAGAATCTTCACTAAGAATGTATCCCGCGCCTCGAACTGTTTGTAGTAGTTGTTTCGGGAAGTCCTTATCGATCTTTGATCGTAAGCGGCTGATATGGACGTCGATCACATTGGTTTGTGGATCAAAATGATAATCCCAAACCTGCTCCAATAGCATAGTACGAGTCACCACTTGGCCTGCATGTTTCATCAGGTACTCTAGCAAGCGAAATTCGCGAGGTTGTAGGTCGATCTTTTCGCTACCGCGTTTGACAGAGCGGGCTAGCAAATCCATTTCAAGGTCGGCAACTTGCAGGTGAGTCACTTTCTCGGAGCCACTGGTTGCCCCGCGTCTGACTAATACTTCCAGGCGAGCAAGTAACTCAGTGTAGGAGAAAGGCTTGGTCAGATAATCGTCACCACCACCGCGTAAACCTTCAACACGATCATCTACGTCGCCTAGTGCACTAAGGATCAGTACAGGTGTTTGGTTACCGGTTGCGCGGATCGTTTTAATAATGGATAGACCATCCATTCCAGGCAACATGCGGTCGATAATCATAACATCATAGCTTTCACTGGCTGCCATTAATAAACCTTCTTTACCGTCGGCAGAATGATCTACAACGTTATCGTTTTCCTTGAGGCCATTGACTAAATAAGCCGCTACATCTTTATCATCTTCAATTACGAGTACGCGCATCTTAACCTCTGCTTGCTTGGGCTCTGAATTTCTTAATTCGCTCATAAGCGTCTTTTATTTCCCGAGTTTTTTCGGTGGCTATTTTCATCATTTCTTCTGGCAAGCCTTTCGAAACAAGTTTATCCGGGTGATGTTGACTAATCAGTCTACGATAGGCTTTCTTTAGTTCAGCATCACTGCAATTGCTCTGTACGCCTAGAGTTTCATAGGCAGCACTGATCATTTGTTCTTCGCTAACATGGCCTGACGTATCGTGCTCAAAGCCGGTAAACCGGTGCTGAGCTGTCATCATTGCCAGTAGTTGTTCAAAATTTCGTTTCTGGAAACCAAGGTGTTCGGCTACTTCAAGAAGCAGCTGGTGTTCATTTGGGTGTAATTCTCCGTCGGCAAGCGCGGTGGTTAGCTGTATCTCCATAAACATTCTAAGGAGATTGGTACGACGGCCGCAGACTCGCTTTAAGTCATCCATGGCAGCGATATAATCAAAATCTTCTTGCTTGCCTTGATTGAATAAATTGATTGCTGCTTTACGTTGCTCGTCCGTCAACTGCATCTTGCTCATGGTGTCTTGAGCAACTTGAATTTCGACTTGAGATACATGGCCGTCTGATTTTGCCAAACGCCCCATTATCGAAAATGTGGCAGCAAAAAAAGCCGCTTGTATTTCTTCCTGATTGCCACCAGAAAAGTTTTCGATATTGGCCATACCTTTATCGAAGCTATGACCAATAGCCGCGCCTAACAAAGCGCCTAAGGGGCCACCGCCAAATGCGAAGCCCAAGGCTCCACCGATTAATTTTCCCCACCAGTTCATTGTCTAAATCTATACCTTGCGTTAAAGCGCTATCTGCCTTTTGCAGTGAATATAAATATATAAACTTAGTGGATTTATATAACCAGTTAAATGTTCGTAACCCGCTTACTTATTGCTTTGGGAAAGCCATGAGAGTGAGGCGTCAGTGGTAGATGATGGTATATATTCGGCGCTGATATAGCCTGAGTAATTAAGCCTATCAAGTGCTTTGAAGATCTGCGAGAAGTTAAGCTCGCCGGTACCTGGCTCGTGTCGGCCGGGGTTATCGGCAAACTGGATATGGCCGATCTGGGCTTGGGCAGATCCTATCTTACGGATAATATCGCCATGCATGATTTGCATATGATAGATATCAAACTGGATCTTTACATTTTCTTCATTGACGTCCTCGAGTAGCTGCAGAGCTTTGTCTAATGTATCAATTATGAACCCAGGCATATCAACTTTACTGTTAATTGCTTCAACCATCAGTGTTATATTTTTTCTGGCAAGCGCTTGGGCAGCATATTTGACGTTAGCAACAAGTTTTTGCCAGTGTTGCTCGTCACTACAGTCAGGCTGTTTTAAACCTGATAAGCAATTAATCTGCTTAACCCCAAGTGTTTGCGCATATTCCAGCGCTGTTTCGAGCCCTTGTTTGAATTCATCCTCACGTCCGGGTAAGCCGGCGATACCTCTCTCTCCTGCATCCCAATTACCAGGCGGGAGATTGAATAGCACTTGTTCTAGCCCGTTAGCATCGAGTGCCTCGGCAAGTTCTTTAGCGGGCCATTGATAGGGAAATAAGTACTCAACGTACTTAAAACCGGCTTTTGAGGCAGCCTCAAAGCGACTCATAAAAGGAAGTTCGGTAAATAGCATAGTGAGATTGGCGGCGAACTTGGGCATGCTTATATCCTTGCGATGAGTTTGCTAAAACACTTAACTAGTAGATTTCAGTTGAGTCTGGTTCATATGTTCTAGCTCAAGCAGTAGGCCGCTATGGTCGACATTTTCATTGCCATTAGCAACCAGAGATAGATAAGACTCATAAGTACGCTGAGATAGGGGCAGTGTCAGACCTTCGTTTCGCGCTTCATCAAGTATAGTTTTCAGGTCTTTAAGCTGGACACGAGAGGTCGCGCCTGGCTCAAAGTTTCGCTCTAGCATTCTTTGTCCATGTAATTCGAGAATACGGCTGGCAGCAAAGCCTCCACTTAGGGCTTCTCGTACGGCTTCAGGGTCCGCACCACCTTCGGAGGCTAATAACAGTGCTTCTGATACGGCGCCAATTGTGATGCCGACAATCGCTTGATTGGCCAGTTTGCATAGCTGGCCACTTCCGGTATCACCAATGTAAGTAGACTTCCCAAATGCCTGGAAGAGCTCTTGTGCTCGTTCGAATTGCTGCTTATCACCACCCGCCATAACAGATAAGGTGGCCGCCTGAGCACCTGCTGTACCGCCGGAAACTGGCGCATCCAGATAGTGACACTGATGCTGCTTTGCTAACTGGGCGTGCTTGCGAGCGGTAGAAGGCGGAATTGAGCTCATGTCGATAAATAAGCTATTCGGCTTCGCGCTTTGATAAGCTTGTGACTGATAGATAACCTGATCGACAATATCGCCATTTTCCAACATGCTGATAATAATTTCTGCTTGGCTAATCGCCTCGGCGGCGCTTGCACAAAGTTCGGCTTTATCGGCGAAATCTGCCATCTTCTCGGCAGTTCTATTCCATAGCAATAATTCGAAACCGGCATCCAGTAACTTTTGTGTCATTGGGTAGCCCATCAGGCCGATCCCAAGAAATGCGATCTTCATCTTTTCTCCTAAAACGAAAAAACCGCCCAAGTAGGCGGTTTATATATCGAGCCAAACCTTAATCTTCGATTAGGGCTTTAACCTTCTTCATTGCATTTTTTTCTAGTTGTCGAATACGTTCTGCAGAAACGCCGTACTCATCAGCGAGTTCATGCAAAGTCTTTTTATCTTCGGTCAACCAGCGCTTGGATAGAATATCGAAACTGCGTTCATCCAGAGTTTTTAAGGCTTCGTGTAAACGGGAATTTGCGTATTCAGTGCTGTCCAGCTTTTCCAGTCGACGAGCCGGGTTATGGCTATGATCTTCAATGAAATTAGCGGGAGCCTGATATGCGCTATCTTCGTCATCATCGGCGCCCATGTCGAAAGATGCATCGTGAGCACTTAAGCGACCTTCCATTTCTCGTACGACTTTTGGTTCTACACCGAGGTTCTCAGCTACGTCCTGAACTTCTTTATGAGTGAACCAAGCTAAACGTTTTTTGTTGCTGCGCAAATTGAAGAACATTTTACGCTGAGCTTTAGTCGTCGCAATTTTAACGATGCGCCAGTTTCGTAGAATGAACTCGTGAATTTCTGCCTTGATCCAATGTACAGCAAAAGAAACCAGGCGAACGCCATACTCAGGGTTAAAACGCTTAACAGCTTTCATCAAGCCTACGTTACCTTCCTGAATAAGGTCTGCCTGAGCCAAACCGTAGCCGGCATAGCTTTTAGCAATATGAATAACAAAGCGAAGATGAGACATAACCATATGGCGTGCAGCTTCAAGATCGTGTTCATCATGTAAACGATCAGCAAGCTTGCGTTCTTCTTCAACGCTCAGAATAGGGATACCATTCACGGCCTGAATGTATGACTCCAGGTTTGCGCCCGGGGTAAGCATATCTACGGGCTGTAAGCTTGTACCCATAATAAAACCTCCAACATTTATTCCGTAAGAATTTTAGTGTTCAATATTTTGCTCTGCTCAAATTTAGACAGCAGAACAAAGAAAAAGTTCCATACAGAAAAATTGTACATATATTAAGCAATCATAAAGTATTCTAAAGGGAGAAAAAAGAGTACTACTTTGAAAATTACTGTTGCAGAGACAAGATTAATAAAACTTAAGACTCAGCAATATAGGATTTCTACTTGATTAACTTGGTTCAATATCATCCAAATGTTTGCGTACTGCAAGCCAAGAGCTAAACCAGCCCAGCCCTGTCCCTATTAAGAATAACAATAGTGTAGATTCAAAACTCAGTGATGACAAACTAAAAGTGCTTTGATATGAGCTGGCCAATGCCTCAACCGGGCCATTAAGAATAGCGGTAATGATAATAAGCAGTATCCAGGCAACTAGACTGGCGCCAAAACCAAATAATACACCCATATATAGAAAGGGCCTACGAACGAAACCATCTGTTCCGCCAACGAGTTTAATTACAATAATTTCTTCTTTTTTGTTCTCGATTGCTAGGCGAATGGTATTCCCTAGCACCAGAATAACAACCAGTGCGAGCATTATTCCGATAACGCTTACTGCTTGCTGAAGCATATTAATGATCGACTGAAGCCGCTTTACCCAAACCACATCGAGTATCGCACTTTCGATTTCAGGAAGAGTAATTAGAGCATCTTTGAGCTGCTCAATATGCTCAATCGTATTTAGAGCATCTGATGGGCGAACAATAATGACATGCGGCAAGGGGTTGCTGTCTAAGTAGTCGATTGCATCGGCAAACTCGAAGCGTTCTTTAAAATTGCTCAGCGCGCTATCGTTATCGATAAACTGGCTGCTGGTGATACTCTTTCTTTTTGCAATATCGTCAGCAAGCCTTTGTCCATCAATAAGCGGCACGCCCTTTTTAAGTAGGAGCGTTATTTGTGCGCTGCCATCCCAATCTTCACCTAGTGATTCAATATTGCTTAAAAGGCTAGTCAACAAAGCTGGCAGAACCAGAGCTATGCCGAGCACTGCACAGGTAAAGAGACTGGCAATGGGTGTTTTTAGCAATGACAGCAGAGTCGCCTTAGCCACCTTTTTATGGTGTTCTATATAGTGGTTTGCAGCACTTGGCGGAGGAGCAGGTCGAGCGCCTGAAGATTTGGGTAGCTCAGCCATTAGTCATCTGCTCCGGCAAATTGAGAACGTGAGTCGATCAGACTTCCTTGCTGAAGCGAGATTACGCGATAGTGCATATGATGAATCAATGCCAAGTCGTGGCTCGCTATCAGTACCGTGACGCCGACTTGATTGAACTCGCTAAACAAGTTCATGATTTCGGCTGAAAGCTCGGGGTCGAGGTTTCCGGTTGGTTCATCGGCTAACAAAACGGGAGGTTTATTGACAACGGCTCTGGCAATACCGATACGCTGTTGTTCACCGCCTGAGAGCTGAATGGGTGTCATTTTCTCTTTTGAAAGCAAACCGACTTTATCTAATGCGGCACGTACGCGACGCCCGATATCGCGCGGGTTCATTCCCGAAATTTCTAGGGGAAGCGCAACGTTGTCGTAAACACTGCGATCAAATAACAAGCGATGATTTTGAAAAACAACGCCGACATGACGCCGGTAATAAGGAATTTGCCGCTTTGGGATGCGCATAAGGTCTTGCTCACCCACAGTGACCTTTCCTTCACTGGCTCTTTCCATCAACATAATCAGCTTAAGCAGTGTACTTTTACCTGCGCCGGAATGGCCTGTTAAAAATGCCATTTCACCACGCGCCATTGAAAAGCTTACGTCATTAAGTGCTTCATGGCCGTCGCTATAACGCTTGGTGACATTCTCAAAATGTATCATTATTTAGTAGGCCTATTGATTTAAGCTGAGATCTTATCGACAGAGATTTATGCTTGTTCGTCGAATAAAGCAGCAACAAACTCATCCGCCTCAAAGGGGCGTAAATCATCTATTTGCTCACCAACACCAATAAAGCGAATCGGTAGGCCTAACTGTTTAGCGATAGCGAAAATGATCCCGCCTTTTGCCGTACCGTCCAGCTTGGTTAAGCTGATACCACTTACACCAACTGCTTGTTGGAATACTTGGGCTTGGCTTAGTGCGTTTTGGCCTGTACCGGCATCGAGAACCAACATCACTTCGTGGGGGGCGGTATCGTCAACTTTCTGCATAACTCGGACAACTTTTTCAAGCTCGCTCATTAGGTTGTCTTTGTTTTGAAGGCGGCCAGCGGTATCGGCGATTAGAATATCAACCCCTTTAGACTTAGCCGATTCAACTGCATCGAATATGACTGATGCACTGTCGGCGCCGGTGTGTTGGGCAACAACAGGCACATTGTTGCGCTCACCCCAAACCTGTAGCTGTTCAACTGCTGCAGCTCTGAAGGTATCGCCTGCTGCTAACATGACAGAATGTCCCTGGCTCTGGAAACGCTTGGCCATTTTGCCAATAGTGGTTGTTTTACCCACGCCGTTGACACCCACAACAAGAATGACAAAAGGAGAGTCACCAGTCTTTATTTCTAAAGGTGAATGGCTAGCTTTAAGCAGCCCGCTTAGTTCGTCCTTGAGTACAGCGTGCAGGCTATCGGCGTCCTTCAGTTCTTTTCGGTCGGCACTTTCGGTAATTTTATTGATAATTTCAGAAGTCGCTTCAATACCAACGTCAGCAGTTAGAAGTAGTGTTTCTATATCTTCAAGCAGCTCGTCGTCGATCTGCTTTTTGCCCATGATGAGTTCGCTTAAACCACCCGATAGGCGGCCTCGTGTGCGGCTCAAGCCAGACTTAATTCTGCCAAAAAAGCTTTTTGGCTCTGGCTCTGGCTCTGGCTCTGGCTCTGGCTCTGGCTCTGGCTCTGGCTCAGGTGCTGGTTCCGGTTCTGGCTCTGGCTCTGGCTCTGGCTCTGGCTCTGGCTCTGGCTCAGGTGCTGGTTCCGGTTCTGGTTTTGGCGCTGGTGTTGGTTCAGGCTCAGGTGCTGCTTCCGGTTCGGCTGAAGTCAGCGCAGACTCATTCAGCG